>JAITNS010000009.1:0-7500 GCA_031290315.1 Puniceicoccales bacterium | reverse complement strand
AGAATTGTTCAAAGAATATTATTCTTTGAACTTAATATTTGTGGCTGGGCATTGTGGTTCGCCCTGGACCACGTGCAACGCACGTGATCCAGGGCGCTCCCAAGGTCCAGGAAACTACGTTTCCTGGCGAGGATTATAAGGGCGAGTAGCCCTTATCTATCACTTTCTAAAACAAAGCAAGAGCTACTCACCTTTTGATCCTTTTGGAATAATTTTTTATAAAAATATTCGACATATTTTAAATATTATATATAACATTAAAAATATGGAAATTATGAAATATAAATTAGCTAAGATTCTATTACTATTTAAGATAGGTACGACGTCGGCATCCCATGCAGCGCTAACACCACCTATGCCACTTATATTACAATGGCTCCTACGCAATCCTCTTACATTGCCTAACAGAACAGAAAGAACAGAAGAGGAAAATCAACTCATACACGCCGCATTTACAGGGGATATAGCGACCGTAGTGTTTTTACTTGACGCGGGTATTAATCCGAATTTATGTCCTAATCCAACAGATGGAGAAACCTTAGCCATGCACGCCGTGAGACTTAAAAATAAATTAGAAACAGTACGTTCTGGATTAACCCTCGAACTAATAAATTTATTAATTAATACCCAGACATTTGATCCTAATTTGCATAATGCTAATAACGATACTGTTCTACATATAGCTATAGGATTGGGAAATTATGAAATTGTGAGATGTTTATTGAATTTGCCCAGTATTGATATTAATGCACGCGGACGCTATGGAAACACGGTCCTGCATCTACTGTTCCAAAAAATAGTCTGTTTTCCAAATCTTGGACCGTGGGGAGCTATTATTGATAAAATATTAACACATCCTAATTTCAGCGAGAATGCCGAAAACAATAATGCTCAAACCGCACGAAGTATGTTAGAGATTATGAAAAATAATATTGCTCAATTCATCGCAAAAATAGATACAGCAGAAGAAGAAAGACCTGGACTTTCAAATGAGGAAAGATTACGCGACGCGATTATGGCAGGAGATCAAGATGCCATTCAAGACTTATTATTACAACAGCCAGGAACAAATGCAAACTGGAGGGATTATAATGGTGACCGTACTTTGTTGATGTATGCAGTCGCTACGGGTAATATTGAAATTGTGCAACTAATTCTTACATTACCGGATATTGACCTTAGCTCAACCGATCATGAAGGAAAAACAGCATTTTCTTACGCAGAAGCGAATCGGAACGATGATATAATACGTGCATTACAAGAAGCGCAAGGAGAATTATCTTTGAAATCTTCTGAAGCATAGAAAAGTATTGTTGTTAGATCCCAAGTTCATGTTTCATCTGGAGGGCGAGAAGAATTATCTTTAGAATCTTCTGGTCCACAGGCTTCCTTATAATACAGTCTGCGCCTAATATATTCGTTTTCTGAATAATCTGCATATCGACATAGGCCGAAATAAATGCAAAAGATGGTAACTTTTTATCCATTTGTTTTATTTTTTGTAAAAATTGAAAGCCATCCAATAAGGGCATGTTAATATCGCAAATAATAATATCAATGGAGTCAGTATTTTTATATTGAATCAACGCATCATTACCATTATCGGCACTAATAATCATATAACCAAAGCATTCCAATAACTTTTTCAGTGCAAATTGGAACGCAATATCATCTTCAATGAGGAGTATTTTAACCATTAAAAGTAGGAAGTGTTACCCTAAAGTGGGTGCCTTGATTTTCTTGGGAACAGACTTGCATCCGACCATGGTGTAATTTAACACAATGTGTCACTAAAAACATGCCAATCCCAATTCCTTTACGAACCCCCGTATTGGAACAGCGACCAAATAGTTGTGCTAACTTCTCGATTTCATAGGGAGGAATCCCAATACCTCTATCGATAATATCAAAAATTAGGGAATTATTTTTGAAGTTAATTAAAAGTTCAACTGGCTGGTCCGAATATTTCAACGCATTATTCAAGAGATTACTCAATATGAGATCGATGAGCGACGGATCTACTTTGAGTTTCGGTATCACTTGATCGCTAATCGTTATTTCAATGCTTTGATTGTCTGACCTTAATGTTTCGCAAATCGTAGTGCATAGGGATAAAATATCTGTTTCTTCGGGATGGCAAAAGATTTGGTTATGTTGTAGTTTACCAATTGTAATAACATCATCCATCATACGCGTCATACGACGGATATTTTTCCGAATACCTTCAAATAAATGATTTGTTTCTTGATGGGAGAGATTATTAGGGTAATTTTCTAGGAGATCAATGGATGATTGAATAGTTGCCATAGGGTTACGCAATTCGTGGGATACAACACTTGCAAATATTCCCCTTACTTGAGTCATTTCGTGCAATGTATGTAATCTTGCCATAAATTTATGAAAATTTTTTTGATAAAAATAATAAAACCCTCCTCCAAGTAATATCGCTATGATACCTATAACAAAGCCCTCTACGTGCCATAATTGTAAAATTAAAATAACAATTATGTAGAGAAGAAAGTATGAAAGATGTATCCCTTTTATCATGAATAAATCAGTAACATGGTTCTTTTAGTTAGGCAATAATTTTTATGAATTGAGGCATTTTTGTTTTAATTTTTACATAAAAACAAACTTGAACAAAAATTTCAAGTCTGACAATAGGGCCCATGGAGTCACAGAAAATTATATTCATGGGATCACATCCGATCGCTTTACCTTTATTGGAATATCTTTTCTCACAAAACAGTAATCAGATCGTTTTGAGCGGGATTGTTACCCAACCCGATCGCCGGTCTGGACGTGGACAAAAAGTATCCCCCAATTCTATTGCCCATTGGGGTGCAAGATATTCTGTACCTTTATTCCAACCGGAAAAACCAGGAGTGGAAACGATTGAATGGATGAAGGAAAAGGGATGTGATTTAATTTTAGTTATGGCATATGGTCATATTTTAGGAAAAGCGATTCGCGAATTACCGACGCAAGGAATTTTTAATTTTCATGCTTCATTATTGCCACGTTTCCGAGGAGCAGCGCCCATCGAAGCAGCAATTGCTTCAGGGGTTTCGGAAACGGGAATTGCCTTAATGGAGGTGATAAAAGAGATGGATGCCGGCGATGTACTAGATCAAGAAATAGTTGCCATCGAGGATCGGGATAATCTCGAATCCATAGCACAAAAATTGTCCTTTGCTGCCCAAACGGTACTGAAGCGCAACTTACATGCTTTGCTAAACGGTACTTTTACACGTACAATACAGGATTTAACGCAGGTAACTTTTTGTCGCAAAATTGAAAAGGACGATGTGCGATTAAATTTTTTACGTCCGGCGGAGGAATTAGTATTTAGAATCAGAGCTTTGACGCCACATCCGGGATGTGTAATTTATATAAATCATGAAATCTATAAAATCGAAAGCTATCAATGGATTGGGAATGTAACATGTAAGCCCTGTCAGATCTTTGAATATGAAAATCAATTATGTATTGGATGTGGCGATCGAAGTGCGATTGTCATTGAGCGATTACAGAAGCCATATGGGAAAATGCTACCCGTAGAAGTATTTTTAAATGGTAATGGTGATTTTTTAAAGTATCAACGGGTAGAAAATTTTGATGCCATGAAGCCATTCGAAGGTAAAGTGTTTCCGTTTTAAACTTTATATCAGTTGAGACTTATAGGGAAAAATATAATAATAATTTAAGACAGGGCTTGACAATAAACGGGTAGGTTTCAGGATTAGTGAGCATTAAGCGGGGGTGGTAGCTCAATTGGTTAGAGCGCCTGCCTGTCACGCAGGAGGTCGCGGGTTCGAGTCCCGTCCATCCCGCCATTATTTTAAGCTTGACCTGATCCATGCAATCTGCGATATTATTTCCATGAGGACTTCATTTGGTATTTTCGCTTTTTTATTAACAATGTTATTTTTTTTTGTAAAAGCTTGTATAGCACAAGAGATATTTGTAGCCATGGGAGATTTTTTACACATTGCTATTCCTTGCCTTAGCTTTGCTGTAAGTTTATTTTATAGGGATAAGGAGGGAGCAAAGCAATTTTTATACGCACTTCTTATGATGATACTTACAACGCAAGGAATAAAATTTCTCACCAAAGATACGCCCATTGGGGTTCGTCCTTACGGGGGGAGTAAATCATTTCCTTCTGGGCATACGGCATCTTCCTTTCAAGGTGCGCTTTTTTTATATAAGCGTTATGGGTGGAAATGGGGGATTTTAAGTATTGGACTAGCGATCCTAACCGCCTACAGTCGCGTTTATGGTCAATATCATCATTGGAGGGATGTTGTCGCCGGACTATTCATTGCATTTGTGATCAATATCTGCTTTGTAACTTCCCTAAGAAAAAGAAATCAACTAATTTTTGCAGAAAAGTATTAAGAGAGTTATATAGATTTCAGGATTTATTTTTAACGGTGTTTTCATGAAACGCCGTTTTTTTATCCCATCGACGCATAAAAACACAGAAAAACAGAAAAATATTTAGTTTTTTGTAGTTAATTAAAGGTAACCCTTGCCTTATTGGATAATTTGGCTATCGAAAAGAGTGTTGACTTGTGGGCCATTGTGGGAAATTATGGAACAGTTGGGAATGATATAGGTGGAGATTGGTTGTGAATTCTTTGGTAAAAAGTTTTTATGTTGGAGAGCACGAACGTTCGGTTGACGAAAAACTGCGTGTTGCGTTACCATCGAAGTGGCGTCCTGAAAACGAAGAAGACGCCTTCCTTGCTTTACCTAATCCAATCGGTTGCATAACGGTTTATCCCCCTAAGATGGTTGCTCGTTTGGAAGAGAAAGTTTCGGAAGTGGGTCTTGGAGATATTCAGGGGCAGGTGGTATTGGCAAAATTATTTTCTAAGGCAGATACTTTTTGCTGTGATACGAAAGGGCGAGTAAAGATAGATGAAAGACTGATGAAGCATGCCGACATTCACGGGGATGCGGTACTAGTTGGAGGGGGAAGTATCTTTAATATTTGGAATCCTGAAAAATTTAAACTTTATGTTCAGCAAGAATCGGCGGAAGATGTTGCTGTCATTTTGAAAGGGTTAGGCCTATGAATATGAAAAATTGTTCCATTCACAGGCCGATTATGCCCCAAGAGGTCGCAACATATCTCAATCTCCAGCAGGGAGGAAGCTTTTTAGATTGTACATTTGGAGGGGGGGGGCACAGCCGTTATTTTTTAGAAACATTTCCTAACATTCAACTCTTTGCCGTTGATCGAGACCCAGATGCCGAAATGCGGGCACACATTTTAAAACAATCTTTCGGAGAACGGTTCCAATTTTTTAATACGACTTTTTCAAAAATCGATACACTTTCCTTATCCTTTTTAAAAGGTATATTTTTTGATTTTGGGATTTCATCATTACAGTTAGATGATCCCGACCGGGGATTTTCCTTTCGTTATCACAGTGAATTAGATATGCGTATGGATCCGAGGCAAGGAATTTCTGCATCTGAATTTTTAGAGACAGCGGATCGCCAACATTTAACGGAAGTGATTCGAGATTTTGGCGAAGAGCGACATTGGCGCAAAGTAGTCGATTTAATTTTGAGGCATCGGGGGAGCGATGTTTTGAGATATGCAGATTTATTTGCAGAATTAATCGCGAAAAATTTACCTAAAAATTATCATGAAACGATTCATCCGGCGACGCGTATCTTTCAGGGATTACGCATTGCCATTAATCAGGAACTCGAAGAAATTCGCATAGCACTTCCAAAGGCGTTTAAGCTTTTAGATCATGGGGGGCGTTTAGTTGCCTTAAGTTTTCATTCCTTAGAGGATCGGATTGTGAAGCGATTTTTTAATGAAAAAGCAGGAAAAGCCATCGATTGCCATGAAAAATACAATGATCGGCAGCCGGTTGCGAAGATATTAACAAAACAACCAAAAAGACCGAATGATGAAGAAATTTTTATCAATCACCGAAGTCGTTCGGCAAGATTAAGAGCGTTGGAGAATTTTTGAAATGAAGAAGAAATTTATTAATTATCAATTAATTATTTCCCTAGGCATGTGTACCGTATTTGTTGCTTTTGCGACCATATTTGGTGTACTATACTTTCGCCAGGAAGCGTTTGTGCATGCAGGAAATTTAAAAAAACTTGAAATACAGTATAACATACTGCAAAATAAAACACTAGCTCTGCTAGCAAAAACCGCCCAAATGCAAACAACAAATTATTTAAGGCAAAAGTTATTAGCATTTCTGGATGTCCCAGAACGAATATTTTATGTAAGGCAATGGTCCGATTACAAAGGCTCCCATATGACTCGCAACGCCCTTGCAATGAATATTAATCAACAATTTTTTCAATAAAATGGTTGAAACTGCTAACAAAAAAATCCCCACAGTTAGGGGGATTTTATTTATTTTACTAAGACGGATTATAAGTAATTAGGAACGTTCGATATCAATTTTATCAAAAATAGCACCGAGGTTTGTTAATTCCTGATCATTTTTCAATTTATCGTAGGCTTTGATTTCCGCTTCGAGGGCGCTTGCATCATAGTTAGCTGCTTTAATGGAGAGACCGATGCGGCGTTCATTGCGATCGATTTTGATCACGCGAGCTGTCACTTCATTGCCGACTGTTAGGATATCTTTAATTTTTTCGACGCGACTTTCAGCGATTTGACTAATATGCACCATTCCATCGATATCATTTTGGAGTTCGACAAAAGCGCCATAGGAAGTAATTTTAACTACTTTACCTACTACCAGACTACCAATTTGAAACAATGTTTCGATATGTTCCCAAGGGTCATTGGTGAGTTGTTTAATCCCTAAAGCGATGCGTTGTTGAGCGGGATCGATATCAATAACAATTGCGTCGACGGTATCGCCTTTTTTAAGGATTTCACTAGGGTGATTAATCTTTTTTGTCCAACTGACATCCGAAACGTGAATCATTCCATCGATTCCTTCTTCGAGCTCAACAAATGCACCATAGTTTGTAATATTGCGAACGATACCGCGGATATGGGCACCAACCGGATAATTATGTTTTACCATTTCCCAGGGATTCTCTTCGAGTTGCTTAATACCGAGTGCAATTTTTTGGCTAGCTTTTTCGATACCGATAACGACGGCTTCGATTTCATCGCCGACTTTTAGGAGTTCACTGGGCTTATTGATACGTTTTGTCCAGGACATTTCGGCTACGTGGACGAGGCCTTCGACGCCGGGTTCCAGCTCGACAAACGCGCCATAGGGGACGAGGTTGACCACTTTACCATTTACTTTACTTCCGATTGGGTAGCGGTATTCGATATTATCCCAAGGATTGTTTTTAGTTTGTTTCATACCGAGAGCGACGCGTTCTTTTTCGGGATCGATTTCGAGTACCACGACTTCGATTTCCTCTCCGACGCGTGCTAAATCATTGGGATGAAAAATTCTTCCCCAAGACATATCGGTAATATGGAGGAGCCCATCGAGTCCATCCAGATCTACAAATACGCCA
>JAITNS010000008.1 GCA_031290315.1 Puniceicoccales bacterium | reverse complement strand
GTAGTATCGGAATTAACGGATGCATTTCAAATAGGGTTTTTATTATATTTACCGTTTATCGCAATCGACATGGTGGTATCGAATATTTTACTAGCCATGGGGATGATGATGGTGTCGCCAATGACGATATCGATGCCTTTTAAAATGATGCTATTTGTATTGGTTGATGGTTGGACGAAGTTAGTCGAGGGAATTGTTAAAACTTATAATTATTAATTCTTTTAAAGTATCTTTAACACATAAATCAGGTGTATATTTTTATCGCAAAATATATACTTTTGGAGATGGGTTTGAAGGGACATACCAAAGTTGTTTTATGCATCGATAGGGAAAGAATTAGTCTATGTCAAGTCGCTAATCAAAATGGCCGTGGCTATATCCCTCTCCACACAAGTTATTCATAGCGAAAAAAATCCTAATAATCCAGAGAATTGGCTCTCCATCACACTTATCGCCAATAACGATATCGATGCCTTTTAAAATGATGCTATTTTTATTGGTTGATAATAATTGACTTTTTTTGTCATATCTTTAACACATAAAGCAGGTGTATATTCTCATCGCAAAATATATACTTTTGGAGGATGGATTTGAAGGGACATACCAAAGTTGTTTTATGCATCGATAGGGAAAGAATTAGTCTATGTCAAGTTGCTGATCAAAATGGCCGCGGCTATATCCTCTCCACACAAGTTATTCATAGCGAAAAAAATCCTAATAATACAGAAAATTGGCTCTCCATTACACTCGCAAAATTTGATTTAAAATTATTAAAAAAAGTAAAAGAAATCATCTTCTCAACAAACATTGTCTCTTCATTCCCTCTCGATGTATTCTACTCGAACGATGTACATTTTTACCAAGCTGCCCTCTTTGAATTTAAACATCTGCTCGGTAATAGACTCGACCAGTTCCAATTCGGCCTCTACAAAATGGACGAAAAACAAATGGCTTGCGCTTTCCTAATTCTTAAATCCCAACTAACTCAATTCCTCAAAACCTTCTCCTCCTTCTCTATCAAAAATCCTATAATCCTAATCTCCCCTGTCATGTTTGTCGACGAAGTAAAACGACAAGTAGTAAATGGAAATACTGTATTTTTAAATGTCGGCCATAATATCTTATCAATCGTTTTACAAAATGGAGCAGAACAACACTCAAGTGCATTACCCATTAGTATGAATGAGTGGGCAAAAAAGATATCACATCACCTTAATCGCGAAATCACCGAAGCCGATCTCTGCGCCTCCCTTAATGATTCCACTAGTAATCCACAATTACTACCCCTCTTAGACGAATGCTTTAATTCCATTTGCTTTGAAATAAACAAAAGAGCTAAAGAATTTTTCAAAGAAAATCGCGAGTTAATATTTGTCATTGGCGGTTCTTCTAATATCTTCTATTATATCGCTCAATCACTCGCTAAAATCGGTAACGTACAACCCTATCATGTATTCTTTAAACAACAAATTTCACCCGTTATCGAATCAACGGTGGTAGCCGCTGTAGAAGCCTTTATTCCAGCATTGTTATCGACAGCTACTCTCGATAAAAAACGCTTAACACAAGTCGTTAACCTCAAAATCGATGCCCTCACCACAAAATTAAAAAAACGTTCTTATAACCTCTATCAACCATTCCTAACAAGTCTCATTTGCGTTACTTCAATATTATTTTACTTTTCTCAGAAAATAGATTGTCAATATATGCAGTCAGCAAAAGAAAATAAACGGTTATTGATGGATCAAACAAGAATAAAAGATCTTACAAAACATATCGAGGTAGTTAATGCACATGTCAAAGAGCAAACGAAAATATTAGACGACATCATCGTTTATACGGAACAAAGTCGTGCTGCTTGCGAATTATTAAATTCTTTCCAGGAAATCTTATTTCGAGCAGGTGATGTCTACCTTACATCTTTTATCTGGAATGTAAAATCAGAAAAAAGTAAACCAAAAGTCGTTGCAAAGAGTCCACCAAATGCAAAGCCGGCGGAAACGAAAGCAGGGGACATAGTAGTAGAAGTAAAGAAGAAAGAGCCTGTACCGACAGTATCGGCTTCCATTAATCTAGTTGGGGCGATGTTTATCGGTGATGTCGAGATAACAGAGGAAGTGAAGCAAAAATTTAATGATAAATTTAATGTAATATTTGAAAGCATTCGGCAGTTACCGGTTTGCGCAAACCTCGTCGACATTAAAGTTAATTCGCCAGAAAATTGTAAAATAATTTTTCGATGCACTATGCATCTTGTTCAAAAATCAAAACTATTAGCGCTATGAATACGATAGTTTTAAAGAAATGTCTGCGCTATTTGGTACCACTGATGTTAGCTGTTGGTATTTTTGGACTTTCCTATTACATCTGGTATACAACAAACGCTATCATATTCATGGATGAAAATAATTGTAAAGTAGCGGCCGAGATCGAAAAATTATCCCGCGCACAATGTAGGCCAACCGAAGAAAATTTAGCAAAACTAAAGCAACAAGCAAAGAATTGTGACATCGATTATATGCTATATACATCAGCAAGTAAGCGCCTTAAGTTCAATTTTTTCAACGGCCAAAACCCAAGAAATGAGGTCGACCTTTACTTCTCATTGATGTCTTATGTGCAATTTTTGACGCAGCAAGCTAATAAAGCTGCGGTTAGTATTCCTAAGAATTTTACGTTCTGTTTCGAGCCCTACGTAAAAAAGGACCTCATCCCACAACAAGAGCAGATCCACGATCTTTATAAACAAAGTAAAATAATTGCCCAACTTATGATGCTCCTCTTCGAATCTAATGAGCATGGTATCGATTTACATAATGTATTACGGGAAGATATTGATACCGGAAGAAAGGGAAAAGCGAAGAATCGTGCAAATACTGCGGGAACTATCGATGCCAAGCGCTCCATATCTGTGCGTAAAAAAAATTTGAAGTCTTACACTTTTATCATCGATTTCTCTACCTATACAAGTGATCTCCGCAATTTTATTAATAAATTACAAGCATATAATTTGCCGGTTATCATACGTTCTTTAAGCATTGGTAATGAGATTAAGGGGAAAAGTAGCACTATAAAGAAGGGTGATACTATGATAATGAGTACGGGAAAAATGAAAGTTTCCTTATCATTGGAGTGGATTTTTATCGAGAATGGTAAGAATTTATTGCAGTCGGAAAAAGTTGCCAGGGAATGAACATAATTGTTAAAGTCTTTATTTTTATTTCGGTACTTTTTTTAGGAGCTAGTGTGCCATATATTATACAATTGAAGCATTTGAAAAGCGATAAAGATAGCTCAAAAAATACTCAACAGAAAGCCGTTAAGGCAGTAACATTGGTAACCGAAACGGCTAAAATTGAAGATATAGTGTGGAAAGAGCCCCAGCAATCGCCAAAGGGAGAGCACTGGACTTTCGATCTCTTTACTGCCCCTACAATTTCAAAGGAAGAAGGAAATTTTGTAGCCATATTACCTTGGTTAAAAAAGAGCCCAATAATGATTCCCTTCGAAATTATTTCCATTGAAAAAAAATTATACCCTTTACAATTTGGCGGATATTTTGATACACCGATTATTGCTGGGGTAAGATCGCTTGAAATCGGTTTTTCTTTTATGTTACGCGATACGGAATCTAATGAATCCCTTATTGCTAAGCTAGAACAAATACTTGAGAAATACGGCGTAGAGGTGAGAAAATTTGAAGAGAAGGGTGTAGATGGCATTATAGAGGGATATCCACGACTCATTCTGTGGGATTCAAAACTAAATAAAGAAGTCCTTTTGACCTCAGCCCTTACCTATTACGATACTTTGTGGAATATTAAATTACGAATAAAGGCAGACGGGAAAGAGATTATACTATCACAGATAGGTGAGGAATTTACAATTGAGTCTGATAATTACAAATTAGAAGAAATTGATTTCGGAAAAAAAATGCTAAATTTTTCGCAAAAGATGGGAAAAAATCTCTGTAGATTTTCACTTTCCATGACACATAATTATTGGGCTACAATTAAGGTCCCGAAACCAGTGTTTCCTGGGGAAGCTCGTAAGGGCGAGTAGCCCTTACTTTTCTTATACTTTTCATTAAGAAGAGTAAATAATCTGTGGGACGCTGTCTATGGGGCTCTGCCCCAAACCCCGCCAGGGGATAGTCCCAGGATCACCATATGGCCCAATATTAGATGCCAACGGCATCGCTAATCTAGGACCAAGAAATCATGACCGGGGATTATCCCAATAA
>JAITNS010000047.1 GCA_031290315.1 Puniceicoccales bacterium | reverse complement strand
GTCATCCAATCCAGGGCCAAGAAATTGTTCAAAGAATAATATTCTTTGAACTTAATTATTTGTAACCAGGAATTGTGATTCGCCCTGGAACACGTGCATTGCACGTGTTCCAGGGCGGTATCAAGGTCCAGGAAACAATGTTTCCTGGCGAGGATCATAAGGGCGAGCAGCCCTTAGTTTCTTCTCATACAATGGGGCGCCGCCCCATACCCTGCCAGGGGATGGATCCCCTGGACCTCCTTTGTGGCCCCAGATTAGATGCCGTTGGCATCCAATCTAGGGCCAAGGAATCGTTCAAAGAATATTATTCTTTGAACTTAAGCAACCTGGCCGGGAATTGATTCGCCCTGGAACACGTGCATTGCACGTGATCCGGGGCGGTATCAAGGTCCAGGAAACAATGTTTCCTGGCGGGGATTATAAGGGCGAGCAGCCCTTAGCAGCCCTTATTACATACAATGATATATAAAATTTTATTGTGGCTGCACAAATTTTTTTAATTTTCATCAAGATGGCAATCAAATCACTTATAATTGATGCATCGACGGCCGTATTTCAGGCAGGCATCCTTAAAGGAGATCGATTTTCGAATTTTTCTTCATCGATAAACGATACTTTGGGAGGATTTTTTGCCCTTATCACACCTTTTGCAGACGACTTAGATGTAGAAGAAATCATTTTTTGTGAAGGGCCTGGGAAGTTGTTAGGGATCCGTGCAACTATCATGTTTACTCGCATTTTAACAGTAGCGCACCCACTTATCTATACTTATTCTTACAACACCCTTGCATTAGTCGATAAAATGCGAGCTATTTTAAACATATCTCCGGAAGGTACTATTTGTGTTCCTAAAAATAACACACAATATTATATTTTGGAAGGCACACAAATTTCGCTTACAGATTATGAAGGGTTACAACTGCAAAGGAAACCAATTTACTGTTTAGCGACTCATCACCGCGCATTAAAAAACCACGATTTAATTCCCATTCAATATAACCTTGAGGCTCATGGAAATATATTGCGTGGAATCATTGTAGCAAATAAAGTTATCGAGACTGCTTACGATCCACAAAATGAATATAAAAAATGGGATAGTATTCGCCATAAAAATATTTTTTAAGTATTAAAAACATGAAAGGCACAATTTTAATTATGCCTTTCGATCATGAATATAAAAAAAACTTTATCAATTAAGAACAGTTTTTGCTTTAGCGACAATTGCTTTAAATGCCTCAGGATCGTGAATTGCCAATTCGCTAAGTGCGCGGCGATCGAGGTCAATTTTTAATTGTTTAACAGCATTAATAAAACGGCAGTAAGGGATATTCAGTTCGCGACAAGCAGCATTAATTCTGATAATCCAAAGCTTTCGCATTACTGTTTTTTCTCGTTTACGATCTCTATAAGCGAAGACATCGGCGTGCCGAATTTCTTCGCGTGCGTATCGGAAGAGGCGTGATTTATTTCCAAAATAACCCTGTGCTCTTTTAAGTAAACGTTTTCTACGTTTTTTTGTTACAACTGCATTAACTACTCTCGGCATATTTTCTCCTTTTATTTTGAATGGTTATAGGCTGCCAATAAATTCGCCCACATACCAAAAATTTTATTTATTCGACTACAAACCGGCCGCAATTGCTTTCAAAATCTGTTTAGCGAAGCCTGAGGACACTAATTGATCATGTCTTGCAGAGCGACGTTGTTTCACAGTTTTATTTCTTAAAAAATGACGGAATCCGCTAACACGGCGAAGTACTTTACCGGAAGCGGTTACTTTAAAACGTTTTGCGATAGATTTATTCGTCTTTTGCATAATTAAAAACTACTTTCTTCAAATAACTATTTTAAAAGAACGATTTAAATTTCATTTGTCAAGTAATTTTTTAAAGAAACAGCAAAGTTTTCATAGAACTAATTTGAGTTCTCCGAATAATAGAATTAGAGATCATCTATTGGTTCTTGTAAAGATGGTCGTATTGAAAATAATTGTGTTGGACGCTGCTGATCATTTTGCCAGTTACTATCTTCTTGTTTTAGTGATATTTTTTTTGTTGGCTGATCTAGATCTAAAAACACCCCAGAGGTTACTTCAGATTGTAGATCAAATGAATTATACGGAAGGTCAAGAGATGTACCATGACAGTCGTCCGATATCATTTTTTTTATTAATTCCTCTGGAAGTAGTTGAGGTGAGAGTGGTCTAATAGGTATATCATTTTGTATATCATTTTGTTCCAGTAATACTTTTTGGGATTGATTTACAGGTGGTAGATTATCGTTTTTTTGACAAGACTGCGAAGGGCATCTTCGGCGAGATATTGGTTCGCCACGTGCTATTTGCTCCGCTCGTTTTTTTAGCGAAGAATTCCAGAGATTTTTACAAGCATTTTCCGTACGCCCAGGTAGTTTCTTTGCAATTTTAGACCATCTCCCGCCGAATTGTTCTTGTAAGACTAAGAGTTGAGCCTTTTCTTCTTCAGTCCAAGGGGCGTGATTAATTTCAGGGTTCAAATGATTTACCCAGCGTTCGCGACATTGTTTACTAAGGCGTCCTGGTAATTGTCGTGCCAATTGAGCCCAACGTCCAAAATTACAGTCACTCATAAAATTGATTATTTTTTCATCTTCCTCCCTAGTCCAATTACCACGGCGAATAGTTGGGTCCAAAACTCTTCGCCAGCGTTCGCAACATTGCAAAGAGGAATATTTTTTTCCTGTTGTTTGTAGTATCTTATCTGCAACTGCTCGCCAATTACAATTATTACAGCCTTGTTCTTGTGCTTTCCTTATGAAACTAAAGATAATCTGATCTTGTACTGGAGTCCATTTTTGACCTAACAGATTACTTTTTTTCATCCTTGTAGCAGTTGAAGAATTATTTTTGGAATTAGGCTTTGAATTAGAATCTTGAATGGGAACGTGCTTATTTTTAGCAAATCCAATATTTGCCAGTAGTATAATACATGCGATGGGTGGTATTTTTTTTAAAATATTTGCATATAGGATTAATTCTTTTGTCATATTGAAAGGGAGTTTTTATTTTTCTTAAATTTTCGCAATCATAAAAAACAGGCCTACATTTGAGCCTGCTTTTTGCAAAAGAATAAATTTAATTTAAAACATCAAATCAAAGTAAGATTGCTCCATTTTGCGATTTTTAATAACCGAAACAAAAAAAATCATCAAATAGGTCAGAATCACCATCACGAAAACAAGATTTGCTTTGATCAAAATCATAATCAAGGTCAATGGATAAGTCAGAGGCATCTTGATTCTGTTGTTGTTGTACATTTTGTGGCGGAGGCGGTAACGGTATCGGTGGTGCTGCAACTGCTACGGGTTGCGATGGCACTCTTACTTGTTGTACTGGATCGGATACTACTATTGATGCTTGTTGTGCTGCAACTTGTTGCTCTTCTTCTCTCTTCTTCTTGTTTTCCTTGATTTTATAATCCTCATAGTATAGCTTACAATCATGAGACGTACGTCCCGGTAGAAGTGCTGTACATCTAGGCCACTTCCGATCACCATATTTTTTTACATGCGCCTTCAGTTTTGCATTTTCTTCCTCATCAAAAGGGCCACTCTTCTTCCTGGAATTAATACTTGAAGCCAACTCCTTAGCATTCATCTCCATACTAAGCCCAAGATTGGTTATTAGTTGCTGCAAAAAACTTCCCCAGCGTCCATTACATTGACCACTGCTACGCCCTGGCACTTGTTCAGAAATACCCTCCCACTTTTTTCCAGTATTTCGCCTACCTTGTTCATTTTTAAGATCATATCCTTGTATGGCGGCGATTAACAGTACATCTTCTGCTTCCGTCCATACTTCATATTTCTTAGAATCCTTATAAGGATTTGAATTAAATCCTGGCAATCCTGGCCCGGAATCCTCTGAATTAACATCCGGAGCTAAGTTTGTAGCAAACAAAGAGCTTGCTAATAATGTATTTAAAAGTGCACTCGATGCACTCATAATTAATTTTAATTTTCTATCCATGCCGTGTATACTCGTACAATTTTTCCTTCCTGTCAAGAAAAATTTTCTATTTTTTTATTTCCTTGAAATTATATAAAAAAACAGGCCCACATTTGAGCCTGCTTTTTATTACTATCTATTCTGCGAAATCAAAATTTTTGAAATCTTTAATATTGTCCTTTTTAATTATCAATTAGTGAGCTAATAATTCTTCTATTGTAGGAAATCTAACTACTTGTACCGGCGCTACTTGCTG
>JAITNS010000037.1 GCA_031290315.1 Puniceicoccales bacterium | reverse complement strand
AAAGAATAATATTCTTTGAACTTAACCAACCTGGCCAGGCATTGATTCGCCCTGAAACATGTGCGTTGCACGTGTTTCAGGGCGGTATCAAGGTCCAGGAAACAATGTTTCCTGGCGTGGATTATAAGGGCGCGCAGCCCTTATGTCTCTATGGGGCTCTGCCCCAAACCCCGCCAGGGGATGGATCCCCTGGACCTCCTTTATGGCCCCAGATTAAATGCCGTTGGCATCCAATCTAGGGCCAAGAAATCGTTCAAAGAATATTATTCTTTGAACTTAATAAGTTGTGGCCGGCTGTGCTAATAGCATAGCCGGGCCGGGCATTGGTTCGCCCTGGACCACGTGCATCGCACATGGTCCAGGGCGGTCCCAAGGTCCAGGAAACAATGTTTCCTGGCGGGGATCATAAGGGCGAGTAGCCCTTATTTATTTATTCACTCTATCGCTGATAATCGTAAAAATATCGCTTCTAATTCCTCTTTTTTTTCCACATTTTCTCCCAACAATTTCTTTGCTCCCTCGATCACTCCCTCCGGTGCTCTCTCTAGAAAATCTTCGTTCTGCAACTTTTTTTTATTAATTGCAATTAGTCGCTCCAAATTTTCGATCTCTTGCCTTAATCGTCGCTTCTCAGCCCCAACATCTAAACTACCCGCCATATTTATATAAAGTGTTCCCAATTCAACTATTTCCACTGGTAATTCCAACCCTTCTTCTGTTTCTTCAAAAAATTGGGTCCATAAAAGATGTTTGATATCGCGTAGATGGCACGCGACTATTTCTTTTGCCATTCCTTCTGCTTTGAAATAAAAACGTACATCTCGAGCTGCCGATAACCCGAATTGCGCTTTTAATCCACGTGCTGCAACAACAAGGTTTTGTACCAATTCAATTTCTTTAATTAACTCTTCCACTCTACTTAAATCAATCTTCGATAAATACTTACACAACTGCTCCTTACTCTCTAATAATTCTTCCGCTAAAAATCCTGTCCCATAGCCGTGTGCATGCCATAATTCTTCCGTTATAAATGGTATAAAAGGGTGAAATAAAAGTAATAACTGGTATAAAATGAAATCGTGGATCGCTAAAACTGTATTATTGATGCGCGATTTTGAGACCTCGATATACCAATCACAATAGTGATTCCAAAAAAATGTCTGCAAAATCTGTACCGCCCGATTAAATTCGTAGTCATCCATCGCTTCCTCAAATTCATTAATCGTATTTAATAATTTCCCTAAAACAGCAATATCATCGGCTTCTAAATCATGAACATCGATACGCTCAATAATTACTCCAACGGAACTTCGATCGACTTCCATACTATTTTGCTGGCGAAAACGAAATGAATTCCATAATTTTGTACATAATTTCTTACCCTGTGCAACGCGATCTTCCGAAAATAAAATATCTTGACCATTGGGCGCCATCGATAGTAAACCAATCCGTATACCATCGGCACCATACTTTTCAATAAGATCCAAAGGATCCGGCGAATTTCCTAAACTTTTGGACATCTTTCGCCCTAAATGATCACGTATAATTCCTGTAAAATAAACATTCTTAAATGGAATATATTTTTCCAAAAGATAGTCCCCTTTGGACTTCCATTCTGATTCTAAGCTAGTATTTAATTCAGAATCAAAAGAAACAGGTTCGGGAGACTGCACCTCCTGGCTGGAATCATAGGGACGAGTAGCCCTTATTTCTTCTTCATCTCCTTCACCTTCTTCACTCAAAAGCATTTTGGGAGTATCTAATAAATGAAGAGAAAACATAATCATTCGTGCTACCCAGAAGAAGATAATATCGGGGCCTGTAACAAGATCTGCCGTTGGATAGAAGTAATTAAAATTCATAGTATTCATCATTTTTTCATCGGGCCAACCTAAAGTCGCCAGAGGCCAAATCGCCGATGAAAACCAAGTATCTAAAACATCTTCATCTTGCTCCCAATTTTCAGGATCTTCAGGGCCATCCACTGAGATATGCCAATTTTCAGTATCATTGCGATCGGTGCCTTTCCGATACCATACAGGAATGCGATGGCCCCACCATAATTGCCGACTAATACACCAATCTTTGATATTTTCTAGCCAATGCATATAAGTTTTAGCCCAACGTTCTGGGCAGAAGTGAATGAGTCCTTTTTGGACGACTAATTTTGCTTCTTCGACGCATGGATATTTTAAGAACCACTGCTCCGAAAGCATCGGCTCGATGGGGACGCCTGCCCGCTCCGAAAACCCTACATTATTTACACACGCCTCCTCTCTTAGCAGTAAGCCCTGGGTATTGAGGTATTCGGCGACTTTTTTACGTGCTTCAAAGCGATCCATACCTGCGAATTCTGGGCCTGCAAAAGTATTGAGTTTACCATTTTTATCGATGACGCCAATGGCATCGAGTTTATGTCGCTGACCGATTTCGAAATCGACGATATCGTGTGCCGGCGTAATTTTTAGCGCGCCCGTACCAAAGTCCTGCAATACAGCTTCATCGGCAATAATGGGAATAGCTTCACGTACAATTGGGCGCCAGCAATGGAGTCCGATAAAATTTTGATAACGTTTGTCGGAAGGGTGGACGGCAATCGCCACATCCCCCATAATTGTTTCGGGACGCGTCGTTGCGATAACTAAAAATTCCCCCGGTTGTTCGACGAACTCGTATTTAATATAATAGAGGAAAGAATTTTGTTGGCGCATAATGACTTCTTCATCGCTGAGCGCCGTCATACTTACCGGACACCAATTAATTAAACGTAAGCCCCTATAAATATAGCCTTGCTGGTAAAATTTTACAAATGCAAAAAGGACAGCGTGGGAATAATCGGGATCGAGGGTATATTTTATGGCGGACCAGTCACAGGAAACGCCTAATTTTTCAAGTTGTTCGAGGATAATACTACCATGTTTTTGACGCCATTCTTGAGCAAGTTCTACAAATGCTTCGCGGCCCACATCGTAGCGAGTTAGCTGTTGTTTAGCGAGCTCTTTTTCCATTTTTATTTGGAGAGAAATTCCGGCATGATCGGTACCGGGGATCCAAAATGCAGATCGATCCTTTTGTCGAGCACGGCGGATGAGGACGTCTTGGATAGTATTATTAAGAATATGGCCCATATGTAGGATACCGGTCACATTGGGTGGTGGAATAAGTATGGTACAGGACGATTTTTGTGGGCTAACTTTTCGAGTAAAAATATTACTTTCACTCCATAGCTGATACCACTTTTGTTCCAATTGGGAAGGAGAATAGGAAACTTCGATCATATTGATTACTTTAAGTAAGGAGTATTTGAAAAATGAGGAATTAAAAGAAAAAAAATATCTTGAGATACATATTCGCAAATGGAAATAAAAAAAGTTTCATAAATTAAAAAAAGACTTGCCTTAATGAAAATAATGTACATAATTAATGTCATGAATAAATCATATTTATTAGGGGTAGGGGTATTAATGCTAGGGCTACAAAGCAATTGCTTCGCAAGCGTTTCGTTTTTCCAAGCTGCAAAAAACTCTAACCACTTATCTCCTCAGGAAAGCATTGAACAGATTTGTAAAGTGATGGCCCTTCTTCGTCCACATCGTCCAATAAATGGAAATCATTACCAGGAAGAACGCGGTATTCTTTTCAACGGAAAAAAGTTTTATTTTAGTAATCGAGCAAAAGAAATCCAAATTATTCTTCTTCTAACAAAATCAACTGAAGATTTAACAGCCAATCGAGATGAAGATTCTGTATTCGGCCTTATATCGCATCTTACATTTACAGAAGAAGATTTAGCAATTGATGTTATAGAAAAGCTTGAACTCACGGAAGAAGAGTTCAATGATATCGAAATTCAAGAAACAGATAATTATTTTCATTTTCTGATTATAAAAGGGAAAAAGATACAACTCTGTATAAATGAAATAATTCTTTTAGTAAGTAAATTAGGTAAAGTTTTTGGATTATCGCAAGAGGATATTATTGAAAAATTTCCTCAACTATTCAATTAAAATTAAGTTGACAGTTGGAGTAAGATTTCAAAATAAAAAAGCGGACTGGGTACTATGTGACTTAAAGCCGACTAACTCCGCCAGATCTGGAAGGAAGCAACGGTCGTCAGGAATCAAGTGCGCCGTAGATTACCTAGTCTTTTTTATTGCTAGAATTTTATTCACATCGATCCCACTATCGGTGAAATTTGGTATTTTTTCGATCTTCATACTCTACTCTATCTCTTCCTCTTTCCATATCCATAAAAAATTCGCTTTATATATAATATCGAAAAATTTTCATTCTCTGTAGAATTTTTTCGATCACTTAAGATTTTTCCAATAATATTGTAATAATTCCACTTTAAATAGATTTTTTTCGATTTAATATATTATTAATCGAACAATTTTCATTCCCTATGAATTTTTTCATCGTAAAATTAATTTAATCAAAATTTTTCTACTCTGAGTGGAATTATTTCGACTATTTGAACTAGTAAAATTTCCACTTAATTTTATTACACATTTCCTGATAAAAATTTTATATTTCATTTGATTATTTTTATACTCTTATTATTATTAGCTTAATATGGGGGATATTGGAACACGACTAGGGCTTGTACACACGGAACTGGCACTAAAAATTGATAAAGAAACCTCAACAAATAGTTTCAATGAGCTCGGCGATATTCGCTATATCCCACCCGATGCAGCTAACCCTAATATTCGAATAAAGATAACTGAAGCCGGAACAACAGAAAGAACGCATACTATATCGCTTGATAGTAGGCAGTGTGAGACTCTTGAAAATCTAATGGCAGAAGCATGCGGCGGTACAGACGCTTTACCGGATTTTATTAATGCTCCAACTCCACCCCGACCAGCTGCAGAAGAAGCAGCTCGAAAAAAACGCAAAACTGAAGCTATGATCGCTTTCATGAAATTACGCCCTGAGGTTTTAAATCAATTAGTAGATGCGAAGCAAGCAAAGGTATTTCTTGAACGAACTGCAACTAATGGGAGCCTTAGTCGCATTAAACCAAATATCTTAGCTAAGCAATTAATTATGTGCCCTCCACCTCCACCGGCTCCTCCTCCTCGTCCACCGGCTGCTGCTAAACCCCCACCGGCTCCGGCTCCTCCTCCGCCGCCGCCGGCTGCTCCTCCGACCCTTCCAGAGATAACTCCTCCGTCAATAGAACAAAAACCACCATCCACAAAAGACCCCTACTCCTATTCAAGCGAACTATTTAAACTCTCTAACTTAAGCGAAACGAGGATCAATAACGAAATTAAAGATATGCAGGAGAAAATACCGAATCTAGATATTAGTAGCATTATTAATGCGAGGACTCCTAAGCTACCTGGTCTTAAGGGAAAGGCACTGGATCTCATTGATAATAAACGAGAAAATGCCAAGAAATTTATTGTCGGACTTTGGATAACTATACCGGCACAAGCCAGAAATCAAATGCGTAAAGATCCTGAACAATTTAACCAATTTTTTGAAAGTGCCATTACACAGTCACAGATTAGCAGCAAACTTCCTACTTTCGTCCGAACATATTCTGGAGGTGAGGAAGCGGAAGAGAATAAGGTTACTAATTACTTCCCAACCTCTACGACACTCAATTTAGATACTACTACCATGCGGAAGTTGGAGCAGGGGTTGGTGTATGCACACACCATTCTCAGAAATAACAAAAGTTTCACTCCTGAGGAGCATAGAACATGCATGAATACTATTAATAATTTTTTAAAAGAAATCGCCACCAAAAATCCACCTATACCGCAAAAAGATCCTCTAGATCTTGCAGCGGAACTGCTAGCTAAAATAGGAGAGAAAAATAAAGAACTACTTGATCAGATTCTTAAAAATCTTCCAGCTAATGTTAGGGTAGACTTAGGAGTGGTTAATGAACAAGGAAAGGTTAATCCAGAAAGAAAGCTTGAGAACAACGCATTTCTTTCTGAGACTTCTAAAAACCATCGTGACAATCCTACTCTTAAACAACGCATAAATGATTACCAGAAGCACTCAATGGGTGAAATAATGCGTAACTCAGCACCACAACCTGCGCCACCTCCACCTCCTCAACCAGCGGCGCAACCACAACCTGCACCTTAATCTCCAGTTGGCGAAGAAGATGAAGGCGTAGGAGGTGTTGTCTATGAGGACCTGGTATGGGTGTGAGTTTTGAGGGTCCTAGTGATGACGAGGCTGAAGATCGTCTTCCTGATCTCATCGCCGCCGACCCTAGCGACGAGAATTCTGATCCCATCGCCGGATGACCACAGCGGCGAGGATTCTGGTCTCAGCGACGCCCACAACAGCGGCGACGAGGCTAATCCCATCGACGACGCCCACAGTGGCGACGAGGTAGATGGATGAGGTAAGGCCTGAATGATGAATATAAGTGAACATTCTACGGACGATTGATCCTAGCGACTAAATCGACTCATTTATCAATCATTTATAAAAATACCTAAACTATTTAGCTTGCCCTTGGCCCAATTTACTCCGTATGATCTTCTTCTCCAAGTATTCCCTGACCATTTCTTTCTG
>JAITNS010000090.1 GCA_031290315.1 Puniceicoccales bacterium | reverse complement strand
TACCCCCGCCAGGGGATGGATCCCCTGGACCTCCTTTATGGCCCTAGATTAGATGCCAACGGCATCTAATCTAGGGCCAAGAAATAGTTCAAAGAATATTATTCTTTGAACTTATTAATTGCAGCCAAGCTGTGCTATTAGCAAAAAGTAGATATATGGGGCTTTGCCCCATGATTCACAAGGAGTCATGGACTCCTTGATCTTTTATTAGCCCAATAATTATGTATAGTATACATAATTATTGGGCTACAATTAAGGTCCAGGAAACGATGTTTCCTGGCGAGGATTATAAGGGCGAGGAGCCCTTATATATTTCTTTATTGTGGTATGGATATGGGGCGCTGCCCCATACCCCCGTCCAGGGGATGGATCCCCTGGACCTCCTATTATAGCCCTAGATTAAATGCCGACGGCATCTAATCTAGGGCCAAGAAATAGTTCAAAGAATAATATTCTTTGAACTTAAAAGTTGTGGCCAGGCTGTGCTATTAGCACAGCCTGACCGGGAATTGTATTCGCCCTGGACCACGTGCGTTGCACGTGTTTCAGGGCGGTCCCAAGGTCCAGGAAACTACGTTTCCTGGCGGGGATCATAAGGGCGAGGAGCCCTTATATTTAAAGATTTTCTTTAGAAGTGCGATAAATGGGCTCTTTTTTTCTTTCCTTATTTTTTGTACGTACAGGGGTACCACCGGGGGACAAGATATTAGCGGTGACAAAGATTAGAAGATTTTTCTTCTGTACTGTTTCACCTTTTGAGCGAAACAGTCTACCAAGCAAGGGTATATCTCCGAGAAGTGGCACTTTATCTTTAACTTCTTTAATTTCTTCGTGGGTTAACCCGCCCATAATAACCGTTGCCCCATCATAGATTGTAACTTCCGTTTCAATCTCTCTCGTTGAAAATATAGGTTGGTAAAACCCTGGCGGTAATTGAACCGTAGTATTTCCTTGAATTGCGATACTACGTCCTCCATATTCAATAAAGCCTTCAAATTCAGTCACTTTAGGCTTAAGTTGTAAACTAATACAATTGCTTTCTTCAACGGTAGGTGTAACATTCATTTCGACGCCAACATTGCGTGTCTCAAAATCGCTGGGCGTACCTGCCGTAATAGTTACTCCAGCAGCAGTTGCATCACCTGTGCCCACCGCCGATGAAATTTGTCCCCATGTTTTAGGGTAAATAAATTCTTGTGCGACGACAATTTTTGCTGTTTTTCCGGAAAGTACGGTTACTTTTGGCGCACTCATTAAATCGGAATTGGCTTGTTGTTCGAGCGCTCGGAGCGTTAATCCGAGATTAATTTTATCGCTAATAACACCTTTAAAGATACCGAGATCGATAGCCGTTGCGCCTAGATTGAGGCCGCCAGGAGAACTGGGCGAAGGATTGGGAATTTTAATTTCTCTATTATTAGCAGTAGTACTGTCGGTAGGAGCGGTAGCAGCAGTAGAAACAATACTGCCGTCTCCGCCAGATGCGCTTGAAATAGTAAAAGCATTGGTTAAATTACGGAGATTATCTTTTCCCTCATTATGGGTTGTGAGTGTAATTGCTCTATTACTTTTAACGCCACCATCTGCATCTTTCCATGCAAACCCTAAATTCCAACCAAATTGTAATTCATCCAATTGATTTTGTTGGACTTCGATAAATTTAGTTTCGATTTCTACTTGTTTCACTTGCTCGTATTTGTTTAAAATCTCTTTAACACGTTTCATATTACGGAGGCTTTGCGTAATAATCAATTGGGAGCCGTCAAAAGCTAAATTACTACCGCTAATCCCAGTAAAATTAACCCCGGCTTTTTGTAAAAATTCCTTTATTAAACGCTCTTCTTCTGCGATCGTATTGGAACTATTATCTTCTTTTTTCTTTTTGCTATTACTGCTATCAGAGCGATTGCTTTGAATACCAGTCATTCGAACGATCGCGGAACGGGAGATTTTGAAAATTTTTGTCTCTAAAATTTCCGAAAGCCCACCTTCCATTTTACGGAAAACAATGACATCATCTTCGATATCAAACTGATAAGCGCTCGATTTCGCAATAAAGTTCAAAATTTTATCGAGTGACATATTTTTAAGATTGAGCGTGATATTCGGTTCTGGTGTATTGGGAGTTGTCATAACAATCATGTTGACTCCTTTATTTTGCGTATTTTGTTCGCTATCGCACTGCTCCGATAAGGCAACAATGGTGTTAATCGCTTGCGATAAAGGCGTGTTATTAAAAGAAATTTTTGGAATAATGATGCGGTTGAGACGCCTAAATATATCACTCCATTCCTCATCTTCTTCTTGGGATTGGATATTTTCAAGAACAATTTTCGGAGTTTCCCATGTATTTTGAATGTTTTTAAGCAAGGATTCTCTGGCTTCTGTCGCCTTACTAGGGAATTTTTCATTACTTTCTAATTGTCTTTGTTTGATACAAGTCTCGATGGCAATTGCTTCCTTATTTTTAGGGTCATTTTTGAGAATAGTTTGAGCAATCTCATGGGCCTCTTCAAAATTATTAACCAGTAATAAGGAACGGGCCTTTAAAATAAGATAATTAACCCTTCTAGCCGAAATTTTTATACTATCATCTTCCTTTTCCCTTTCAATATCTTTTCCTTTGTCAACATTGGATTCCAAATGATTCGTGAGTTGAGGTGTTTCAACGGGCAGTTGTTCAGCGACTTCAGATGATTGTATTGCTTGTTTTTTTGAGTCCACTTTAGGAGTAGCTGTTACTTGATCCTTGGCAACAGTTGTTGCAAGAAATAGTTTTTTTGACTCCATTGTTTTTTCTGGAGTTGTTAGTTCCGCAACATCCGACTTAGAATTTTTAGGGCGTGCCCCTCGAATTCCCCTAGAATTTTTAGAGCGCCCATCTAGAATTCCCCTAAAAAATATACCGCCTACGGCGAGTAAAAATAAAAAATATTTAAACCACATCCTTCATCCCCCAAAAAACCAAGTATACACTCGGTAAAAAATAACGGTAATGAGAATGCTAAAAAAGTCAATGCTCCCTTTATAAATGTTGAAAAAATGTCTTAAGGCCCTGTAAAATAGAATTGATCGCGAGACAAGCAATCAGTATGCCCATAAGTTTTTCGATAACTTTTAGAAGTGATGGTGTAAGATATTTAGAAAATTTACAGCTTATGAAAAACAAAAAATAAACTAAAAGCATCGCAACCGCAAGTGCTCCGTAAAAAGTAAGTACGCAAGAAATAGAATTAGGAAGCGCCGTACGTCTTACAAGAACGGCTGTAATGGTGCCTGGTCCAACGAGTAGGGGAGTAGCAAGGGGAGTAATGACAAAACTAAAAGGATCTTGTGGCGCAGTACCTTCATTTTGTTGCTCATCGAAATCCTTCGAAAATACCATGCCTAACCCAATTGTGAAGAGGTAGAGCCCTCCACCTACTTGAAATGCTTCCGTAGAAATATGGAAAATATCGTCGAGAATAATTTTACCAAAAAAAGCAAATGTAAATATTAATATTCCACCGATAAGGCAGATTTGCTGCGACATCCGTAACCGTTCTTTGACACTCAAACGATTAGCTATCCCTAACATAATTGCGATACAAGATGGAGGATTTAACACAATATATAGGTATGCAATGGTCTCAAAAAATAAGCGAAAAAAACTGATATCCGTATTCATTATTTTTGTTCCGATTCTTTGTCTTTATTTTGTAGGTCTTCTTCAAGCTTTTTTTCTTTGTTTTTTGTTTTTGTTAGGTCTTGCTCGTTATTTTCGGAGCTTTTATTCTTCTCGTTTTGTTTTTTAGATTTATGGAGCCGTTTGTGATATGGCAATTTTGACTGAAAATTACCATGTTTAATGAGTTCATAGATATTTTTACCCTCAATGGTCTCATACTTCAAAAGGGCTTCGGCTAGTTTGGCGAGAAGTCCATAGTGTTCTTTGAGGATTTGTTTAGCTCGGTTGTACTCATTTTGAATAATTTTAGTGATTTCACTATCAATTTTCTGGGCAGTTTGTTCGCTATAATTCTGATTACGTGCGATTTCTTTTCCGAGAAAGATATGATCTTGATTTTCCCCATAGGCAACGGTACCGAGATCGCTCATCCCCCAATCACATACCATCCGCCGAGCTAGCTTTGTCGCCGATTTAATGTCAGCTGCAGCTCCACTCGTTAACTCTTGAAATTCGATTTCTTCCGCAACACGCCCACCCATAGAACAACAAATATTATTTAAAATATTCGTCTTAGAGTAATTAAGGATATCTTTTTTTGGGATAAACATCGTACTACCTAAACTTTGTCCACGTGGGAGAATCGTTACTTTATGGACAGGCATATCTCCCGAATCAATCATCGCTTGAATAATCGCATGCCCAGCTTCATGGAAAGCAGTAATCCGTTTATCTTTTTGATCCATCAACTTACGACGTTCGCGACCATAGGCGATTTTATCATAGGCTTCATCGATCTCAGGACGATCGATTTCTTTGCGATCATAGCGCGCACATAATAAGGCAGCTTCATTGAGTAAATTTTCGAGATCTGCACCGGAAAAACCAGAGGTGTGACGCGCAATCTCTTTAAGACTGATATTTGATTTTATTTTGAAACGTTTGGCATGGACTTTGAGGATGGCGAGGCGGCCAAGGAGATCGGGGATATCGATGACTACTTGACGGTCAAAGCGTCCCGGACGAAGTAATGCACTGTCAAGGACATCCGGACGATTCGTCGCCGCAATAACAATAACACCATTGTTTTCTTCAAACCCATCCATTTCAACGAGTAAGGAATTTAAAGTTTGCTCTCGCTCATCGTTACCACCACCGATCCCAGCGCCACGATTGCGTCCGACGGCATCGATTTCGTCGATAAAGACAAGACAAGGAGCGCTTTTTCGTGCTTGTTCGAATGTGTCACGTACGCGAGCTGCCCCGAGACCAACAAACATTTCAACGAAATCAGAACCACTCATATTAAAGAAAGGTACATTTGCTTCGCCCGCAATGGCACGTGCGAGTAATGTTTTACCGGTACCTGGCGGCCCCACCATAAGGCAACCTTTCGGGATTTTAGCACCGATGTCTCTAAATTTTTGAGGATTTTTTAAAAAGTCAACAATTTCAGCCACCTCCTCTTTAGCTTCCTCGTAGCCGGCAAAGTCCTCAAATGTTTTCGTATTACTGTCTTTCAAGATGAGTCTCGCCTTACTTTTCCCAAATGATAGAGCACTACGGTTGACATTTTTAATTTGTCGAAAGAAGAAGAAGTAGACAAAGAAAATGATAATCAATAGAGGTAAAATGCTGACCAGAATGGACATGAGTAGGTTATTATTGGATACTTCTCGCCATACATCGGAGGAAGAAATAAGATCTTCGAAACGTTTATTGGTCAACTTACCTTCGGCTTCAAACAAAATATAATCACGTTTTTGGCCATTAAGGAGTATGACAGGCGCCTTGGGAGTTGCTTTCCCGTAAAGGATATGCCACTTATCACCTTTTGAAAGATCTGATTTGATAAAGCCTTCGCGAATTTTTCCTTGTTTTGATGCTTCGATTACCTGCGAAATTGTCCAATGCTCTTTTAGCGATGCACTCGCATTATAGGCATCCCAAAGAAAACACATGGCAAAAATAATAACGAGCCACACCATTAAAGCGTGCCAGCGGTTGTTATTTTTTTTGGAATTAGATGGAACCATTACAAAATATGCCCAATAGAGCATGAATTTTTTTACTTATGTCGACGAAAAAGTGATCTTAAGTGCGTAATTATTATGCACTTTTACGAAATCAGCCGGAGGTAAATGTGGCACCCAAATAATTGCTCCCTTCTCATCACACAATATGGGAAGTGAAGAACGTCGTTGAACGGGGATTTTTTTTTCTGAAAATAATTTTTTTAGTGACTTTGTCGGAGCATTAATGGGACGATAGCGATCCCCAGGTTGCCAAGTCCGTATGGTAATTTTAGTACAATTTTCACCGTGAATGTAGATCGTGGAGATATTGAGACCTTCGGATGATAAATTTTGTTCTGAAAAAGGAACAATCTCGCGCGATAATTTATAGCCCGTTGGTAAATAGAGTTCTCCAAATTGCCAATTGTTGAATCTTATTTTAAAATCGTTTCCAGGATGCGAAACTCGATGTAAAATCTTTTTATCGATTTTGATGAATGTCTCTGGACTAATACTGATTTTCGCTGAATCGTTGCAAATGATTGCCCTAAAAATTTCTTCAAAACAAGTGCGCGTTAGGGAAAGATCGCCCAACCAAAATTGAATCGCACGACGTATAATTGCACCATGGAAAATATTTTGTAGATTAAGTTTTTGAAAATCTGTACATAATTCTTCTGCCATTTGATTGAGACATGATGCGTCCTCCTCTAAGTAGCGATGGGTTAAAAGAAAGCCGGATTTCCAATCGCGATCGGCAAAGATATGATCAAAAAGCGGGATAATGCGACGGATGCGATTGCGCAAATAATGCGGTTGCCGGTTGCTGGAATCCTCACGCCAAGGGATTCGATGTTGCGTGAATAGATCGACAATTTCTTGCTTGAAAATAGAAAGTAGTGGACGTACTCGATAGGTTCCATCTTGAAATAATTGGCAATATTTAGGAGCCGCAATTTCCGTACTTCCTCGAGCCAGTCGCATCAACATAGTCTCAATGACATCATTGGCGTGGTGTGCGAGGAAAAGAAATCGGCTCCCAATTTTAGCCATCATGCGTGAAAAAAATGCATAGCGTACTTGCCGTAAATGATGCTCGGAAAGGGCGCCTTCTAGACGCTTTTCTGTGAAAAAATCTAACTCCAAAGCGTTAGCCAAATGCCTAACAAATTGTTCATCTTCTTCGGTCTCTTGACCACGGGTATTATGATTGTAGTGGAGAACGACAAGGCGATGAGCAGGAAAGCGAGCTGCTAAAATAAGTACCAAACAAACGGAATCAGTCCCCCCAGAACAAGCAACACATAACTTATCATTTGAGGAAATGATAGTAGGGAATTTTAGGCGTGATCCAAGTGTACGATCTGCGATCTGGGAAAATTGCCGCCATATGGATTCCATAGCAACTATCATGGCTAAAACATGAAATGCCGTCAAACGCTTTCTTCTTAAAATAAATCTCGTTAAAATAAAAAGGAGGCGCCTTCCTAGACGCCTTACAAAATGAATCTTTCTCTATCTCTTAGATGTACTTTCAACGCAAACGTTCAAAATTTTCTATTTTAATTCATTGATTTCTATTTTATTTTTCTAGCAGGAAGTGTTGATTGACGATCGATATACCGCTGAGCATCGCTCCAATAATACCTAAAAAGCCCTGATCCGTACCGCAAAGAAAAAGATTTTTAATCGGTAAAACACCGTCGTAAATTTTCTTCGGAGAACCATAAATGGCACCGTTAACACGCCCCGTAAAACGTTCGATGGTTAGCGGTGTGAAGAAATCGCGGTCCAATAAATTATTCCGCCATGTTTTGAAATCGAGATATTTGTTGCCTAAGATATTTACGGCTTGCTCGATTAATACGTCGAAACAGTATTTTTTCATCGATTGATAAGCACTATCCGAAAGCGCTTTCCATCGCTCGTAATTGGCAAGCGCCGTTACGCGTAAAATCCCTTCCTTTAAAGATCGATTATCCGTATAGTTGAAGTTGTTAGGTAGGCAAATGACACCGGAAGATCGTTTGATTTCGTTGGAAGATTTTTTATAGGAGAAATGAGGATTTTTTTCAAAAAAGACAATCGTATCATTCCAACCATACTCCTGGGGCTGCTGATCGAAAATAGCAATCGCTTCACAAAAAGATAGTTGGCCTTTGGGAGTCGTTTCGAAATGATTTTTGTCATATAGTTTGACTGTTTCAGGATAACCGATCGTCGATAATATGCTATTACATCCAATAAATTCCCCACTCGAAAGCGTAACGCCTTCTACTTTACCATTCTCTGTCTTAATATGTTGCACTTCGCAAGTAAGACGCTTCTTACCTCCTAGTTCTTGAAATTTTTGCAGCAAGAGCGTGAGAATTTTACGAATG
>JAITNS010000085.1 GCA_031290315.1 Puniceicoccales bacterium | reverse complement strand
CGCTATATTCTAGCATTTTTCACTTTGGGTGTATTTTTAGTGATGCATCCATCTTTTTCTCTGATCTTTTAGCTCCTGTATTTGAAAATTCAGATAGTACAAATTCTCAATCTTTAATTTTAGAATTAACACCAAAAGATACCATTTCCAAGTTACAAGAACTCAACAAAAATGGAACAATTAACACGAATACAGGTATAGTTTGGGATCTCGATGAAACTTTATTCCAAAGTTCTTCAGATCAAAAGCCTTCTGGTGCAATCCCTATTCATCCTGAATTTTCTAAATACATTAAAACCACACAAGAGCAGGGCATAAGGCATTTCGGCTTAACGAATAATTCTCAATATAAAAATATTGCAACGATCGACTCGCAACAAGATAAATTAGTAATCAATAGTGAACCTATTAATATTTGTGCTGAACATAAAAATTGTCTTATTTTTGGGAAGCCTGAAAAATGGAATTTTCTTAAAGATACTGATATATCTTATGAAGGTCTCCGCATTAAAGGTCTAAAAGACATTGGCATCGACTTTGATGATTCTAGATTATCAACAATTCCGCAACATTTAGGGATATTAGTAGAAAGATATGTCCAATCCGACAATAATTCAGTGCGTACAGTTGATATGAAAAAAATGTTTCGAGATTCTATAAAAAATGTTACTCAAAACCCTTATAAGACTGTTGGTCAGTTTAATGATTTTAGAACTGGCGAACGTTATCAATATATTCAAGCAGAGTATATTAGGAAATATGCTCAGATTCAATCCTCTGAAAACCCTCAAACATATCATTTTATTTGCAATGAAAAAAATTCAGAAGATATTAACGAGATTCTTTGCGTACCTATTTTTTCAAAGGGAATTATTTTCTGTAATTTTCTCAATAAGAACCTAAGTGCGTGGTTTGCTTACAGGAAAGGTGATATTTTAGAGCTTTTTTTAAAAATACACGAAGAAAAAACTGGCCAAGAAATTGGAAATGTCATATTTGTTGACGATCAGATTGCTAATGTCCAAAACGTCGTTGAAGTGATGACACGAATAGGTAAACCTTGTATTGGAATTCATCTTATCCCTGAAAGTCCATTACCTGTCGAATCTCACACTCCTTCTGAAAAGAAAACGGAATAAACATATTATTTTATTATGTACTAAATTCGGGCGTAAATAAACACGTCCGTATTATTTTTAGATATACTTTAGGTCGCCATATATGCCAATTTTTATAAATCAATATTTTATTTTAAAATATTAAAAAAATATTGCATGCAAATTGACATATTTATAAAACCTCATATCATTAAAGGCAACGTGAAAAGTAAAACATTATATTCATTACTGGGAGTGCTCGCTTGTAGCACTTATAACTGTGACAATACAAAAGTAGAAGCAACAGCTAAGGAAACAATAAAACCAATAGCGCAGGAAATGCCCTCTACTTCAACATCGACAAAAACCGTCGCTAAAATGAAAAAATTAGAGTTAAGCTCAGAAAAAGTCGTAACTAAAGTGAAAAAATTAGAGTTAAGCCCGGAAGAAGTCGTCATTGAATTAAAAAAACGTCTCGAAAATGATAATATTGACGAAACAACACTTATTGTATGGGATATAGATAATACACTTATTGAAGATGCTTCCGACCAGATGGCTTGCGGCGCACTTCCAATACATTCTGAATTTGCTAGTATTATTAATAAAACAAAGGATAAGGATGCAATAAATATTGCTTTAACAAATGCATCTCCATTTAATACTAATTTCAAATTTGAATCGGGCCATTTATCCCTCGTCAGTATTGAACCCCAAGGTTTTTTCGTTAAGGACGATCCTTATACGGATGAATGTCCTGAATATGGCTTAATTCCTCAATATTTGAAACTATCTTTAGATCCAAATCGATTTATAACTTTTGGAGAGCTTCGCATTGAAGGCTTACGTCATATTGGTATTAATTTCGCTGAAACGAACTTCTTAAAACTGCCACGAATTTTTCCTCCAATTATGACGAATACGGACAGAAGTAATTATTTCGCCACTCCTACAACAGATGGAAAGGGACAATATATTACAATAGATGTAAACCAAAACCCTCAAAGAATACGACATTTAATTCAAGTAGAGGAAACTTGTCAGGAAGTAGTTTGTGTACCTGTTTTTTCGCAAGGTATCATCTTTGGTAACTATGTTAATGATTATACACAAACTCAATACGCATACACGAAGGGCTCTATCTTGAAATTATTCTTACAATTATTTAATGAAAAATTAAATAAAGTATTTTCAAGTGTTATATTTATTGATGACACAGATGAGTGCGTTGACGATGTTATTGCGGCTATGAAAGAGATTAATATGCCTTGTACTGGAATCCATATTCTTTCCACTAAAAAACATTAGTAAAGTAAATAGAATAAAAATATTCATTTAATATCTACTAACTACGGGCACAAATAAAAACATCCGCTTAAATATACCTTAGACTATCATGGGTGTAAATTTTTATTATAAAAATATTTTTACAACTAAGTATGTCATTTACTTTTCGCACTTTCAAATTCAGATTGTTAATGTTTGAAACGTCGTTGAAGTGATGATACGAATGGGATGATAAGAAATAGAATAAAATATTTATCTATTCCTCTTCTAATTGTGGGCGCAAATAAAAGCGCTCATATTGTTCTCGAACTCTTTTTTGATCGACATGGGTATAAATTTCCGTCGTCGAAATACTTTCATGGCCAAGCATCTCTTGAATAATACGTAAATCTGCACCATTTTCTAATAAATGTGTCGCAAATGAATGGCGTAGCATATGAGGTTTCGTATTCTTCGTTATTTCCGCTAATCGAGAATATTTTTTTAATCGTCGCCAAAATGTTTTTCGCGAAATCATTCCCCCACGCTTACTAAGAAATAAGGCACTCCCCGTATTCTCTTTGATAAAACATGGCCGACCTATTGTTAAATAACGCTTTAATGCTTCAATCGATTGAGTTCCCATCGGCAGGGAACGCTCCTTACTTCTTTTTCCTATAATTTTTAAAAAACAATTTTTTAAATCAAGCGCTTGTAAAGGTAAGGTACACAGTTCCGAAATGCGCAAACCACTGCTATACATCAATTCTAACATTGCATAATCCCGTAGACCATCTGGATTATTTTGATTGGGAATGGATAAAATTTTTTCAATTTCCTTGAGCGATAAAGTTTCGGGAATTTTTTGTCGTGGTTTTGGTAAAAAAATATCACTTACAATATTTTCCGTAAGTATTTTCTCGCGTAGTAAAAATAAAAAAAATGTATTCAATGAGACTAATTTACGTGCTATACTCGAACGCTCATAATTTCTTTTTACTAAAGATTCAACCCAAGCAACTACTTGCTCACGATTTATCGATTGAAGCGTACAATCACCATCACTACAATCGCCACAAAATCGGCAAAACAATCGCACATCGCTTTCGTAGGCATCAACGGTATTCTTAGCAGCAGCTTTTTCCAGCTCTAAAAATACAAAAAATCGTTCCACTGCATCCGATAATAACATCACATTTTTTCCAGCGTTTCGATTCCCAAAAGATGCAGTCCTGTTTCGAGAACATAAAGCGTAAATCGGCAGAGCAGTAAACGCTTTTCGAGGACATCTCTCCCTTCTCCGATGATGCGATTCGCATTGTAAAACGACGAAAATTCACTTGCTAATTCAAATAAATAGGTACACAAATAGTGTGGGCGAAGATCATCTAATACTTGCATAATAATACTTGGAAAATCGACTAACTTACGCGCTAACGATACTTCCTCCGCCGTCGATAATGCCGCCATCGATCTGGATTGATTCCCTTCGTTGGTTGTATTTTCCAGCTTACGAAATAATGCGTGAATTCTTGCAACCGCATATAATAAATAGGGCGCCGTACTGCCTTCGAAGGAAAGCATTTTATTCCAGGAAAATACATAATCATTGGTACGATTCTGCGATAAATCGGCATATTTTATCGCACCGATACCCACTACACACGCAATTTCTTGCTGCTCGTTTTGGGACAAATCCGGATTTTTTTCTGTCACAATCGCTAATGCTCGTACCATACTTTCATCGATGAGTTGTTTTAATTTGATCGATTCCCCCGAACGCGTCTTGATCGCACGCCCGTCTTCTCCCAAAATAGTCCCAAACCAAACATGTTTTAGCTCCGGTAAATCAATATTTTTTGCACCAAACCAACGCTCAACTGTTAAAAATAATTGCTGAAAATGATCCTGTTGACGTCCATCGGTGACATAAATTATTTCATTTGCATGGAAACTGTCATGGCGGTAAAGTACGGTCGCGAGATCCGTCGTCGCATAATTTGAAGCACCATCGGATTTACGAATCAAAAATGGCTGATCTCCGAAACGCTCATGCTCTCGATGAAATACCACCAATGCCCCCTGATCTTCCTCGGCAATTCCTAAAGATTTCAATTCATTATACACGCTATCCAGTTTATCCCGATAAAAAGATTCCCCCAAAACATAGTCGAATGTCACATCCATTTGCTTATAGATTTCTTTAAAAGCTCGATAGGATGTAGTATTGATAGTTTCCCAAATTTTCAAATTTTCCGGATCACCTTTCTGTAACGCAACGAGTTCTTTACGTGCTTCTTGTAAACAATTTTCATCTTGCTTCGTCAAATTAACTCCCTCTTTATAAAGCCGTTCGAATTCATCTAACGCCATCGATGAATTTATGGTAAAAATATTAACCTTTGCACGTTTAATTGCCATGGTCAAGATTCCGAATTGCGTTCCCCAATCGCCGATGTGATTGTCGCGAATCACATTTGCCCCACAGAATCGCAATATTCGTTGAATGGATTCCCCAATAATCATCGAACGTAAATGGCCGACATGCATTTGTTTAGCCGTATTGGGCGAAGAATAGTCAACGACAATCGTTTTACCGCTAAGCCATTGATTAAAATCACACCGCTCACAAAAATGACTCACCCATTGTTGTAAAAATTTCGGTGCTAAACGAATATTAATAAAACCGGGTCCCGATAGTTCTAAGGAAAATGAAGAAAGCGCTTCCGACTTTTTTGCTTCACCGAGTAATTTTTCTCCTAGTTCATGGGGATTTTTTTTATTTTTTTTCGCAAACCCTAAAACGCCATTAACTTGAAAATCACCAAAACGAGGATCAGCAACGCGAATTTCCGGTTTGAAACTTATATCAAATTCATCAATAGTTTGTGCAAGTGTATAAAAGATCGTATTTAATTTCGATTTAAGATCTAACCAATCTGATTCCATTTTTCAAATTACTCCATTACCAAAATAGAGTCGTCAAGACCAAAATACCGTAACAGGTTACAAGTAAGCCAAATAAATATGGGCGCGTCGGACGTGAAAAAAGAAAATTGACAAAATCACGCCCCTTGTAAGGCCACCCACCAAATACCATCCCCGCTATAATCATAACGTAAACAAAGGTAACTAAAATAAGTCGAGACTGTTCAGGTTGCATGTACGCCGCCTTAAGCAGTTCATTGGAAAGTAAAAATGCGAAAATCGCTGCACCACGTACCGATAGAAAGTCGCGAATCTTTACAAGCGCAATGAGTATAATTGTTAAAAAGAAAATAAAAAATAAATATTTATATTGACCAAAATCCGATTCCCTTAGGGTTAATACGTGTCCCAAAAACCATGCTCCAGCTAATGTAAATGTCGCCGTATTGGCAAATTCAGAACGGAGAAATTTTCGTAGAAAACGTTCGCAATACTTCCTACGGAATACAAACACGCTCCCCACAAATACCAAACTGATGCCCACTAATAATTCTGCAAGCCTTAAGCTCATATTTCATTGTTCTTACAAAATCTTCGGAGGAAGTCAAAACTTTCATTAAAAGAATGTTCGTCTAAATTGATACGATAGTCAATCGGAATTTGTCGTCGAAACCACGTTTTTTGCTTTTTAACCAGTTGACGCGTCGCTAAAATAATCGATTCTTTTAATTCTTTTTCTGTTATTTTTTGGCCATCATCCAGATATGCCCTGACTTCCCGATAGCCCATCGCATTCGCTAATGGTAAACATATGTCGCCAAGATTTCTTACCTCCTCAATCAGTCCTTCCTGAAACATATCCCCGACGCGTTGCGCAATTCTAGTGTTCAAGGAATTTGGCTCACGCTCTAAAAGAATTACTTTGCGAAAAAATGAATCAAAGGGATAGATTTTTTTTGAAAAAAAATTTTTTAATTCAACCTGCGATAAACTTGTTACTTTTTGCTTCCCTAAAATACTCAGCAATCGCCGTGGATTATTCCAATCGGAATTATTGAAATCAACGGAACCATAACTTTTAATGGCATGTTGCAATCCCTCTAGGCCACCTCTCTCGTATAATAATCGTACATCCCGTCGAATTATTTCGGGAACAACAATCGAATCGATGATGTTTTCAAAAAAAGATTTCAGGTAAAATCCCGTACCGCCAACAATGAGAAGATTTTTATTTTTTTCTCCCATTTGATCAACAATCGATTGCGTATATTTAATATACTGACCCACATCAAACGATTCTTGTGGGGCGCATAAATCCAGGCCATGATGGGGAATACCTCGCATTGCTTCGGGTTTTATTTTCCCAGAACCAATATCCGCTCCGCGATAAACTTGAACCGAATCGCAAGATAAAATTTCTGCATTTAATAATTGTGCCAACTCCAATGATAAAGCGGTTTTTCCAACCGCCGTACATCCCGTTAAAAACCATAACTCCATCACCAACGCATCAAATTGATTGAAAATCCCGACTGGAAACGACCACTACGACTGGAATGATTTTTAATTTTACAAAATAACTGCATATCCCAAACACCACCTAAGCGTGTCGTATAAGCAATTTCGGTCGATAAAAAACGACCATGTTTGACATCGATCTTGGTCTCCAAATGTAAATGTGAAATCTCGTTTAAGTGAAACGAAAAATCAATACCCAATTGCTGGGATCGATGCTTTCGAAATTTTGTCGAAAATCCAATATTCCATAGATCGCCACTAATAAAATTGACTTTTGTTTGAATTTCTTCGAAGGAAATTTTCTGCCAATTATGTCGCGTATAGATCTCAAAATTTAACCAACGCCGTGGATTAAATTCCGATAAAATATAGAAGTCTGATAAAAATGATTCCTTTTTATTTTCGATGTCGGTTATTCGCCTAAAACGTAGATCTTGATAAAAATCGAAAGAGCCAATTTTACGAATCTTTCCACTATCATTCTTTGCAAAAAAATCGTTCTCCAACCCTAAACGCAATACACTTTGTTCCTGTAAATCATCTATATTCCGCATTTCCGATAAATCGAGAATGGGTAAAAATTCATTCTTCTTTTTCGTTTCAATCGCCCTATGGGAATGAGATCGATTCAACTTCGGAATAAAGCGATATTTGACAATTGGTCGCACCACATGTTTCCATTCTGCTATTTTCAATCCCGGAATACTTTTCCTACGAGTCGCATAAAAATTCGCATCGAAATCAATACCCAATTCCCCTAAAAAGCGATCATATTCTCCACAATAACATGTCCACTTCCCTCCAACTAAAGGTGTAAAATGAATACCCTTAGCGAGTTCCGTCGGACGATTGATACCAAAATAACTATCCACTCGATTGAGTTCAATGGCTTCCGTTTGCCCCGGATAGTTTATCTTTTCCTGTTTCCATTTCTGTCGCGTGAAATCAATATAACCAAAATAATAAATACCTAAATCTGTAATCTCTTGGGGAAATCGTTCGAAGCGTAGGGAAGGAATTTGTTGAGGAAAATCTTGATAAGGATTCATTCTGAGGCGTGTGAAAGCTGTCAATAGATAGTTTTCACCGCGATAATCGAACTCGCCAAAGGAATCGCGTATATCTTCATTTTCGTATAAATTTGGACGAAAATCTTTCTCTATGCTACCATCGCTTGCCCCTACAAAATCGGAGAAAAGATCAATATCCTGTCCCAAATGAGTATTTTGTTTCATATCGACAAACCAACGATTTTTAACGATTAGGTTTCCGTCGATATCTTTGCCCCGTTCCCCATGATCCGTAATAAATCCAGATTGCATTTTTAAATGCGATTGAATATTTTCATTATCCGAATTAATTTTCAGTACTGGCCCTAATAAAACTCCCCGCTTCGCGTAGATGTCTAGTAACATACCGAGATATAAGTCTTCATAAATATTATAGGTAATTTCACTTTGGAGATAGCCTCCTAATTTCGAAGTATGGCCACCATCTAAATTCATTTCAATGAAACGCATCCAATCACCAACTGCTAAATAAGGTAATCCCATTAAAGGAATTTTTCCTAATTTAAAAAAAGTCGACCTTGCAACACCTTTTTTTTCTTGGCGATTGTAGGTAATAGTATGTGCCTGGATATGGGGTATTAAATGGCTGAAGCCGAAATTGATACCTACATCGGCATCTTCGATCGCGATTTGATTTTGCGTAAACGATGCTTTCTGAGCAGATACATAGGCCCGATCAATACTCATTTCTACGCCTTTTGCGTGGATATCTTTAGATGAAACATGATAGTCGACGTCGTCACATTTGGCATAAAAGTTTTCCCCTGCGATATGAACGTGTCCCGATACGTGCGCCGTTTGATTTTGAAAGGAAACATGATCGGCTTCCATTTGTATATTACCCACATTGATCTTAACGCTTTCACCACTATTTTGTTCAGTAAATAATTCTAGTGGCGTCAAAATCCAATAAAAAAATAAAAAAACGATAAACCTAAAAAATGCTTTCACGCTGAATTAATTTAGTTTCAAAAATTTCAAGAGTTGACAACATTTTTGTTTTAGGCGATTAGTATAGATTTGTGTAGATATTCTTCATTTCTACAATTTTTGTCTGGAGATACTACAATATTTCATCATAACATTTAAATTCATGCTTGCTCTTTAAAAGCAAGGTCCTAACGTAAATACATTATTTACTAACTTTAGGGCGGGTAGCTCAGTTGGTTAGAGCAACTGGTTTACACCCAGTAGGTCGCAGGTTCGAGTCCTGTCCCGCCCACCATTCCATTTGCCGATCGCAACTTTAGCGATAGTTAGTAATTTACATAAAACGCATGAAACGAGTGAAAATAAAAGTAATATAATATGAATATAAAAATATTAATAATATTGAGTTTTTTTATAGTATCAACTATTGGCTTTTATCTCAGTTTAAAATTTGTAGGTCTACTGGTTTTACTTGGAATACAAAGATCAATTGCCTGGGTTATAAGCATTGCGACATCCGCCGTTTCACTTGCATCTCACAGTACTCGAGGTCTTTATCTTTATCTTTTTATGATGCTAGCCATAAGTGATGTCGTTTCTCTGTGCCTTATAAGACAGCCTAATAGCCACATAAAAATATATATGAATTTGACTGGCATAATACTTTCTTTTCTCTTTTGCATTTACGGCTATTTCCATGCTAAAGATATAAAACTCAAAAATTATGATATAAGTATAGGGAAAGATGCGGGCGACCTTAAAGATTTAAAAGCAGTATTCATCGCCGACATGCACCTTGGCGAAATGATAAAAGCGCCCGAATTGGACGCAATTATCACACAAATAAATTCCCTCAACCCGGACATAGTTTTCTTTGGCGGAGACATTTACGATGAAAATACTCCGAAAGATTTGGAGGAATATTCGTTTAATGCCTGGCATAGGGTTGAGTCAAAATACGGCACATATTATGTGGGTGGCAACCATGAATATGGGATTTCCAAAAGAATAAATATGCAGCGGGTATTGCCTCAATTGGCTAAAAATAAAGTCCATGTTTTACAAGATGAATCGGTGCTTATCGGTGATGCATTTTATCTTATTGGTAGGAAAGATGCATTTGTGGAAGGCCGTGCATCGCTTGTCGAGTTAACTCGCAAACTTGATAAAAATCGTCTCACAATCCTCCTCGATCACCAACCCGTTGAACTTTTAAAGGCCAAAGAAGCGGGCATTGATTTGTTCCTCTCCGGACATACCCACGGTGGACAAATATTTCCAATAGGATTATTGAGCAAATTATTCTCAAAAAATGAACTCCTCTACGGCTATCAAAAACTCGATACGCTGCAAACAGTTGTGAGTTCCGGAGTAGGTGTATGGGGATTTCCTATGAGAGTAGGAACAAACTCGGAAATCGTTGTTTTAAATATAAAGCTAAAAAATAAAGAAAACGTGAGCTCTTAAAATAGTTTGAACTCGGCGGTTATCGGACCTCCCAATTAAAGATCTTCCAACCACCGAACGAGTCGTTAATTTTCATATAATAGTCGTAACAAAAACATATAAAAATCCAATAAGCAACAGAGCATTCCAAAAGCAATTTTCTTTTTCTTTTATTTTAGCCATCAAAGGTAAAATTCCAGCGATAATATTGAGAAATATACCGCCCGATAATTCTAAGGTTCGAATAAAGATAGATGGATTATAGACAGAAATGGCGAAAGGTAAAAACACAGTAATTGCAATAATGGAGAGCTTCATTGCCTTTTCCGAAAAGCAATCTTGCAACGCATTACCGACCGTTACGGAGACGCCAATTAGGGATGTAATAATCGCAAAAAATGAGAAAATTTGTCCCCATAGGGCGCACAATTGCATACCTCCCTTTTGACTTAAAATCGAAAAAATAGGTAATCCTTGAGCCAATCCCGCCCGTAACTCTTCCGAACTTAAGGCACGAAAGCTAACAAGTAGAATAATTACATTGAATAAAAATGGGAAGAGGGTTCCCCAGGTAATCGCTCTCCCTATCGACTGTCTATCGAAATCGAGCTGTCGACAAACAAATGGTACAGCCCCATGAAATCCATAGCTACACAAAATCACAGCTAGGGAACGATTTAATACACTTAAATCTCCAATGCGTGTTAATACTTCACTTTTTATCTGAAAAATCAGGACTATTAATACACCAAACGCAAGCATCAAGCTACCCGTTAATAGTACATTGAGGGGGCCGATGGAACGAAATCCGCGAAATAATAAGATCGCGATAAACAATACCAAACATTCCCGACAAGGAAACGTGACTTTAGCAAAAATACTTCCCAAGCCGGTCCAGTAGGCGACGAGTAAACAGAAAAATAATGTAAAATATGCAATGCTGAAAGTGATTAAGCCAAGGTTCCCCAAAGTTTTTTGGAACAGCGATGGCAAATCAAATGCCTGCGTTTTAATTACAAAATCAGCTAAAATATGGCCCGTATAAAGCATTGCCGCGTAGAGCAAGACCATTGCCGCCAATGACGGCCATAGACCTGCGCCACCTAGCGCCACCGGTAATCCGAGGACACCGGCTCCAATTGCATTCCCTGCAATAAATAAAACAATTTGTAGTAATTTTTTATTCATAATATTTACCCTTATTATAATTTAAGAAATTATTTACTTATATACCCGAGGGCATATCGACTAAAAATTTTTCGACCAATTTATTCAACCAATCGCCAATAGGGCACAATTTCCCAAAGAAAAATCTTAATATTTTAGGTTCTTCATCGAATTTTAATCCCCCTATCAACGATCGATTACGGTAGAGCCATTCTATCCTATCAGCTACAAATTTTATTTGAGACAATGTAAACACTCGCTTAGGGATAGCTAGGCGGACAAGTTCCATGGAAGAAAAATGTTCAGAACCATCCAAATTACGGTCCTCCGAAAGTGTTCCCCTTTCCATTCCTCGGATACCTCCCACCAAGTAAATCGCTACTGCCAAAGCCCCTGCCGGGTATTGTGCTTGAGGAATAGGATCCACGAAACGAAAATCATCGATATGGCAACCTAAGCCTCCAAAGGGGGTAGCGATTGGAATACCTTTTTCTTCGAGAGTCTTACCTAGGGCTTCCACAAAAAGAGGCGTTTGGCTGATGACATCCATATCCAAGGTTTCCTGAATACCGACGGCCATAGCTTCCATTTCGCGGACAGACATTCCTCCATAGGTTAAAAATCCTTCATATAAAGGGATAAGCGGACACATATTCTTAAAATGCTCTTCGTTGGAAGTCAAGATCCCCCCTCCCCTTGCACACCCCAACTTACGACCTGAAAAATAAATAATATCTACGAGGGAAGCAATTTCCCTGACGATATCTTTCGGTAAGCGATTTTTACATTCCGCTTCGCGGGTTTTTATGAAAAAGAGATTATCGGCCAGAAGACTTGCATCGAGGACAATAACAATATTATGGGACCTGCAAAAGGCAGATACTGCACGCATATTAGCGAGAGACACGGGTTGCCCTCCAATCAAGTTCGTTCCAAGTTCAATTCTCGTAAAAGAGATATTACTGGTACCCACTTCTGCAATGGCTGTTTCAAGTTTTTTCAAATCAAAATTTCCTTTAAAAGGATCTTGACTTGTCGTTTTAAAACCTTCATCGCCTATGACTTCTATTATTTTACCACCCAATCGCGTAATATGTGCTTTAGTCGTCGTAAAATGATGATTCATAATAGCGATACTTCCCGATTTAACGAAAACATTGGCTATAATATTTTCGCAAGCCCTTCCTTGATGGGCTGGGAGAAAAAATTTCGTTCCAAAGATATCTTTGAGGACGGCTTCGAGTCTAAAAAATGTTTCCGATCCGGCATAGCTATCATCGGCCATCATCATGGCCGCATATTGCCTTTCACTCATAGCATTGGTGCCACTATCCGTTAGCATATCTAAAAAGACCTCCCCATTACGCAATAAGAAGGTATTGCAATATGCACCTTTAATGGCATTAAGACGCTCTTCCATAGGCAAGAGATTAACTCGTTGGACCATGCGAATTTTATGCATTTCCAAAGGAACATCTTCACCTGAAAAAAACTGTATTTTTGTAAAACTTTTATTCATAATATTTACTTTT
>JAITNS010000046.1 GCA_031290315.1 Puniceicoccales bacterium | reverse complement strand
GTATTGAAATAAATAAGGGCTACTCGCCCTTATGATCCCCGCCAGGAAACGTAGTTTCCTGGACCTTGATACCGCCCTGGAACACGTGCGATGCACGTGGTCCAGGGCGAATCACAATGCCCAGCCGCAAATATTAAATTCAAAGAATAATATTCTTTGAACGATTCCTTGGCCCTAGATTGGATGCCAACGGCATCTAATTTAGGGCCATAAAGGAGGTCAAGGGGATCCATCCCCTGGCGAGGTATGGGGCAGAGCCCCATAAATAAATAAGGGCTACTCGCCCTTATAATAATCCTCGCCAGGAAACGTAGTTTCCTGGACCTTGACCGCCCTGGAACACGTGCGTTGCACGTGGTCCAGGATGAACCACAATACCCGGCCACAAATAATAAGTTCAAAGAATAATATTCTTTGAACGATTTCTCGGCCCTAAATTGGATGCCAACGGCATCTAATCTGGGGCCATAAAGGAGGTCCAGGGGATCCATCCCCTGGCGAGGTATGGGGCAGAGCCCCATAAATAAAATAAAATGAAGAATAGTTGACAAACATTGTAATTATGTAGCATAATAGCGAAGAAAATGATATTACGAAAAATTATTTTTGGAACGTTATTGCTAACTTCGTTCGCTTTTACTCGCACTCAACGTAACGTAAAAGAAACAATTCCTAATCCCATAGAAACGGAAATTGTAGCACTGCGCACAGAAGTGAGTAATTTAGCGGCCGTAGTGGGTCACCTGCAAACAGATGTTGAAGTACTAAAGTTAAATACTAATGTAATCAACGAAGAACAGAAATTAAAAATCGAGAAAATTGCCGAAGAAGTCGTGCGTAAAAACGATCCTGCATCGCTCATCGATCAGGAAATTAATACTCTATCATCAGCCTTTTCTAAGGAAATTAATGGACTATCGGAAAAAATACAGAATGTACTGAATCGTATCATTACCGTCCTAAATACTCAACAAAAATTGACAAGCACAGTTGCCGGTACATTGTCTAAACAACCCGAGGGAATCGCTTATGAAGTAAAAGCAGGCGAAACTCTAGATGGTATCGCAATAAAGCATGGAGTAACCCGTGATGATATCAAAAAGCTGAACTTTATCAGCGACGAAAATAACCTCACCGCCGGCCAAATGCTCTTTATCCCTCAAAAAAAATAATTTATGGTTGAAGGGAAAAAAATGCGATTAGGACGTGGACTTGATCACTTAATCGCTAGCGGTATGCCCCAAACTGTACCCAATAATGTAACTACAATAACACCAAATTTAATAGAAATATACGGTGAAGTGCGAGAATTAGCAATAGATCAAATTATTCCCAATGCAAAACAAGCGCGCCGAAAATTCGATGAAAAAGCTATCCAAGAACTAGCAGATAGTATCGCTGCCCAAGGACTACTACAACCAATCATTGTCTGCCCGACTCCAAATGGATATTTTTCTATCGTCGCAGGAGAACGCCGCTTTCGCGCAATGCAAATACTTGGTAAATCCTCCATCACCGCGAAAGTCGTCAATATAAGTGAAGCAGATTGCGCTATCATTTCACTCATCGAAAATTTGCAAAGAGAATCTTTGAATCCTATCGAAGAAGCATGGGGATTTTTACGCCTGGTCGATGAGTTCGGATTAACACAAGAACAAATTGCACAAAAAGTCGGTAAAGCACGCACTACCATCGCCAATGCATTGCGATTATTGCATTTGGAAAAAGAAGCACTCAATTGTTTGGAATTAGGGAAAATTACTGTCGGACATGCAAAAGTCTTACTTGGACTCGAAGATCCAACAACACGACTCCTTCTTTTGGAGAAAATTATCACAGCAGATCTCAATGTGCGCCAAACAGAACGTCAAGCAAATATTTTAAAATTAGGTAAACCTACTCCCATGCCCTCTAATCCACGGGAATTAAGCGAATCACTTATGAAAATCGAAAAACAAATCGCACAGCAACTCGCCGCTAATGTTTCTTTGCAACATGGCTCAACACACGGAAAAATTATCATCGAATATAACGGCGAACAAGAATTGCTGCGTATCGTACAATCTATGGGAATCGAGTAAAAATGAAATTATGTGAAAAGTTAAGAAAAATTAATGACTTTTGTTACTACTTTTATCGCATCGCTATCCGCTTTATTCTAATCCGTATGCCACTCTTTTTGACCTATCTCCTATTTGCTTTGCTTATTAACGCTTTCCGTAAACCTAAGCCGGGTGAGTCACGCTAATTGTAGAGTTTTTAATGTATTTTACTATAATATCTAGGGTGAAAATATTTAAAAATTTATATATGCTAGTTTCCCTACTCTTATGCTTTCTAGCCTTGAGTAAATTCTTCCTTTTGTCAAATACCTTTTGAAAAAAAATAATGTAGCCACTTTTCTTGACCTATCTCCTATTTGCTTTGCTCATTAACGCTTTCCATAAACCTAAGCCGGGCGAGTCACGCTAATTGTAGAGTTTTTAATATATTTCACTATAATATCTAGGGTGAAAATATTTAAAAATTTATATATGCTAATCTCCTCGCCCTTATACTTTCTAGCCTTGAGTAAATTTTTCCTTTTGTCAAATACCTTTTGAAAAAAAATAATGTATGCCATTTTTCTTGGCCTATCTCCTATTTGCTTTGCTGCTTAACGCTTTCCGTAAACCTAAGCCGGGCGGGTCATGCTAATTATAGAGCTTTTAATGTATTTTAGATAATATCGAGGATGAAAATATTTGAAAATTTACCTATGCTAACCTCCCCACTCTTATACTTTCTAGCCTTGAGTAAATTCTTC
>JAITNS010000042.1 GCA_031290315.1 Puniceicoccales bacterium | reverse complement strand
CACGCAGTGGATTGATAGGGATAGGAACGACAGTAATTGGTGGCGATATAGAGTGGGGATTGGGCAGGTAGGTAATCGATAAGTCGGGCATACTCCGCTATCGAAAGATTCGACAAAAGTACTAAAGGTAACAATAATGATTCCCGATAATGCCGTTCCAAAGAGATAGCATTAATTCGATCGTTGCGCCCCGTAATACTATTGGCGAGCTTAAGATGTTTTTGGACGATATTCAGACGAGCTTGCTTCAACAATTGGGCGTGTTGAAAGGACTTCCCTTCTGCTCGAGATTGTTTAATTAATTGCGCATATTCCCGACGAATTTCGAGACGGATGTCGTTGAAGTAGAGATGTAACTCAAAAGTAGGGCGATTACAAACCAGTAGTTTGCCGTTGCGATCATAAATATCACCGCGGGCAGCGGGAATAATGATTCGCCGCTGATTTTGATGCCGCTCCTTTTGACAAAAATAATCGTACTGTATAACCTGCCGGCAAAATAGCCCACACCCTAAAAATAAAAATACAAAACCACATCCCATACATAAAATCATAAATCGTCGATGACTTGGCTCAAAATGGGATGGTTTCATGATTCAGCAAAATTACTGACCGAATTTGCGATGTCTAGTAATTCTTGTTTTATGGATCGTAAAGTGGTGGGCTTGAAATATCCAAATCTTTTCTTTATCTCATCTACAATTGCTTGCATAAAAGGAGTTTTATCGTAATTTGTCAAATTAAGGTGGCTAAAATAAGATGTCAAAAAAGTAGCAATAGCTTCCCTAAGATGTTCGTAAGGCACTTTTATGTCGGATAATTTTTTCCGAGTTTGCTCATCGCCGTATTTCAACGTAATATATACTCCAAAGGGGGAAGTTTTAAGCACAATTATTTTAAAAGCATAAATATGTTTCTGTAATTTGTGATCCATATCGCTTATTACTACTTCATCGTTATCGATGATTGATATACTGTTTTGTTTTTGGGAAAAGAAAATATTACTAGAATGGGGATCCCAATGGTAAATGGCGTGGTTATGAAAGTAGGCAAAGATTTCTCCGAGTGACCGACAGGCTTGCAGATAGGTGTTTGTATCTAAATTTCCGCCGTAGAACCGGCGATTAAAGGCATCGAAGTCTTCTCCTTCGGCTTTTGCGGTGACATGGAATGGGGGATCGAAATGATAAAATTCAGGTAAAAGCAAATACTTTGGCACTTCCGATAGGTGATATTTATCTATATAAGTTAATAATGTTTGGAGTTTTTGGATATCCGTTAGGTTCGACATTTTTACGATTTTAGATCCGGAGCCTGGGATTTCGAATTCCCACAATAAACCATTTTGATAGGAATATTTATCGGCAAAGATGGGTATAAATGGGTTTAATTTTACATTTGGGTATCGTTGCATAAGGATCGTTTCGGCAGTTTTAGTAGTTTCGGCGATCCGTTTTTCAGAAGGCTTAGAAGAAATTCCACATCCTCCTGAATAAAATAGCATAAGTATTAATATTATTTTTTTCATCATTCTTTTCCTTTTTAATTAATATGGTAATATATGTATCAGTGGAAATTTGTAATGTCAAGCTATTATTTGAGGCTTAAAATAAAAAAAAGAAAATTTGCGAAAACAGTAAAAAAGTATTGACATGCCCAAAATAATGTGAGAGAAATAACACCGAGATGAATAATAGTAAAATTCTAAAAGTTGGAGTCGTACTTTTCTTTGCGACTATGTATAATATGTTTATTTTTGGTTCTGCTGCGGAACAACCATTGTCTTTTCAGGGATCGCAGGGGATACGAGATCAGAGTCTAGATCTATACGAGAAGCCAGGTGAGGAATATTTAGCTCCTAATGGAATAAATTTTGGAGATTTGAATGCGTATACGGCATATGTTGATTCTAAAAGTCTTCCAAGAATAATGCTTGTTGGATCAGGAAGGGGGCCTATAAATTATTCAAGTGAAGATAATTACGCCAACAAAACATATTCCCAACCCTTTCATTATTTTTTAGTTGATATCAAGTCTGAGCATCTTCCCGATCTCGTTTGTAATGTTAAAGAGCTGGGTTCAAAAATGCAAGGGGAAAATATATTTAGCATTATTATATTCGAATGTATATCTATATTCGAGTCGTTTAATAAGGAAGCCATTGGTAGTGCATTGACATTGTTAAAGCCAGGCGGTCGATTCGTAACAAATAATTATTATGGTTGTATTAATGAATTTATTAGTTTTCCTGGCACAATTGAAAAATTTTTGTCTGATGTTGACGAATCTGATGGAAAGGTAAACTGGAATGATATTTGTGATGCCCTGAGGCTGTGTTTCAAAAAGGCCAAGCTTCAGAAACTGCCTTGTGAGTGTATAATATCTTTCGATAGTTTTATAAAATACTGTAAGGCTTTTAAGGGAAATATTACTTTAAAAAAATCACAAGATTTGGATGGAATATGTTTTGGAGGGCTTTCCAACGATATACTCAACCTCGACCAAATCAATGAAGTGTTTCTTGATTTTTTTGGAGAAGATATGGCAAATTCTATAGGTAATATAGAATTTGAGGCGATCGAACAAGGCACAAAATTATGGCCTAAAAGTGAAACGGAAATTCTCTTAGAGCAAGGAAAACCAT
>JAITNS010000096.1 GCA_031290315.1 Puniceicoccales bacterium | reverse complement strand
TTTTGCATTGACAATTTTAGCAATATTCAAAATAATAAAAGTAGTGATAACTATACTAAAGACTACTGCAAAATGCTTTTCACAAACAGTTTCAGAATATTCTTTAACCAGAGGAATTTTTGCTAAAATGCCCCCAATTCCTCCTGCAACTGCCCCTACCGCAACTGCCGACCATGAGGACTCTCCTTCTTCCATCAATTTAATATAATTACTCCATCTTTCGAGTCAAATCCAAAAGCTCTCCCCCTACTTTCATGGATCAAAAAATTACAATAAAATTAAGTTATTTTCTTCTTTCTTTTATTTTCATCAAATACTTATACATCAAATATTTACATATCATTACTAAAGAATGTAGTTGTAATAGAAAATTCATTAAGCTCTATTTCGGATTCACTCCAAATTTGGCTGTTGTAATTTAAATAAATGGTTTTCGTCTCACCTAAAAAACTGAAATCTTGGGTCTTATAGCTATTACGCTGACCACTATTCCCAATACTGCGATAAAATGATAATAAAAAATTACTTCCATCGATTGTCTCACTTCTTGCATAGATTATAAATTTAAAATCGATTGCATATAAACCATTAGGTTGGAGATATATTTTTGATAAGTCGATACGTCCCTCCACCTGTACGCCACTCGAAGAATGAAATATCGAACCATTAAAACTTGGCGTATCTAACACTCGTCGTTGCGGTACCGTACCGTACATACCCCCGAGTAAAAGATTGTTTTGAATTTCTAGGGAACCGCTAAAGGTCATTTTATAATGAATGGTTACTGATTCGAGCAACCAATAATAGTAACAAACATCTTCCGCCGATAAATTATCGATGGCAAAAGTATTAGACGATGATTCAAGGGACACAAAAAATGGCGTCCCATAAGGTGTTACGCGACATAAAAAGGGTGTATATGTTGGCATAGTTAAAAAATAATTGTTTCTTTGCAAGCACTGTTATTTTTTATATTTCATAAAAGAAATTCATAAAAAAGATTTAACATTCAGACATCTTCATATCTTCAAAAGAAGGAAAAAGGTAGAGAGATATTGTTTAAAAATTTCCATACACTTTGTAAGTTTTTTTATTTAAATTAATTTTTAAATTTATTTAATTTTCTGGTGATATTGCTACGAATGGTTCACTAGCGAGTGTATAGCGTTTTCTCAACATTCCTGAATCGGAGACATCTTCTTGGCGGAGGCAAACCGTTACATCGCTATCGAGCTCACTGGTATCAATATAAATCTTTCGATCCGTATTTATTGGGTTACAAAAGGACAGTTTACTCAATTTCCCTGATCCATATGATGTATTTTCAACACGCCCATATTTCCCTTGTTCCACATATGCATTACCACCTGCTTCCCCTGTATTACGGGCATAGAAGTTGCGACTTGATACGCGATTGCGATTGGACTTTGTTAATTCCGATAAATCGTTTGGCCCAAGATGTTTTGCTGGCCCTAAAATAATACGAATCGCACCTTTATCTAAGTTTTCTTCGACACTTTGGACAATAGCATTCATTGTTATCCACTCGGGACGCCCTCCCCTAAGATTAATCGTTCGCCCAAGAAAAGTACCGTCAATTTCTGTTTGTATATACATAATATTTCCTTCGTACTGCAAGACAGATACACTTTGGTAAATATTTTGCGCTAAATTAGCTGGAACATTTTCTTCGCTCACGTAAGAAACGAGATTACGATATGTTTTAGACTGAGCATTTGTTGTATTAATTTTTACAGCAACTTCGCGATTATAAACAACTTCATCATCAGTTTCGTAAGAAATTTTTGCTGTTACGATATCCTGTTCGACGTCGCAACCCATCCAATTCGCTATAGTTCCCGAAATCAACTCATTTGGTAAACTACCTCCGCGGGTAGAATCTTGAATCTCTAAATTGGAAACATTATTTAAAGCTGGTAAATGATTACGCCACCATATTTCGCTACTAATTTGGATTAGTGTTGCTTCTACTTCTTGTTTAATGGAAGTTGATTGAGTGCCTTCAAGTTCTATGGTCATGACGAGTGATTGTAATTCCATACCTGTTGCGTTACTTGGGAAACGTTGAATTTCTACCGTCTTCCAAGATTTTCCACTATTTGTATGTGTTTTCTCAAATTTTAGCACGACTGTCTGTACCTGTAAGTCGTAGCGCGGCACAATATTAAATTCACTTAAATCGTGAATATCTAGTATTAATGGGGATAACTGACTGCGGCGCACAATATGTAGGACTGGAACAGGCTGGGTATAATCGAAGTAAGTTATTGTATCGGGAATCCAACGCAACAATCGTCGTATTACTTCTGCACAGGATAAATCCTTGCATTCATCGAATGGGATATAAATTGGTAAATTAATATCATTTCCAAAGTTTATGACATCGTATCCAACCGCCGCATTGACGTAAGCAATGACATCTTCTAATTGTTCGCCGATTGTAATCGCATCTCCATTTAAATTTTGTCCGAGAATGAGGTGACTTTTACTAATATCCGTCAACACACTTCCGTCGTCATTAGGATTTAATGGCTCTTTCCAAATCTGTTGGTAAATGATATTTTCCAAATACCACCACGCTCCCGATAAGGTATATTGATGGAACTCCTCCATCACGCTGCTGTAGATCGGTGTCTTCGTTACAATTCCCGTAAACCATAACTGTTCATCACGAAAAATGTGTACCACATTACGCGGTTCAAATTGTAAGGGCGCATCGACCGCATTACATGCTATTTTAAATGTCACGTAGTCCATCGATTGATTCTTTAATTTCCGAATCATGTCGCTAATCCCCCATTCCGCTAACGCTTTCTCCCCATTTTCATATACTAATTTCCAAATCATTTTTTCTTTCTGTTAAAAATTTTATTTAAATAACGAGTGATATGGGGCTTTGCCCCATACCCCACAAGGAGTCACGGACTCCTTGATCTTTTATTAGCCAAATAATTATGTATAATATACATAATTATTTGGCTACAATCAAGGTCCAGGAAACATTGTTTCCTGGCGAGGATTATAAGGGCGAGGAGCCCTTATTTACTTCCTCTTTCTTTAAAAGAGCAATAGATATATGGGGCTTTGCCCCATACCCCACAAGGAGTCACGGACTCCTTGATCTTTTATTAGCCAAATAATTATGTATGTTATACATAATTATTTGGCTACAATTAAGGTCC
>JAITNS010000076.1 GCA_031290315.1 Puniceicoccales bacterium | reverse complement strand
CTCTTAGAAGCGAAATTAATCGAGCATTGAAAGACTTAGATGCCAGCGGGGAATTACAGAAATTAAGAGAAAAGTGGGAATTAAAAAATACATGGGAATTGGGTAACGAGTAAGGTAATTTCAAATGAATAAAATAATTTCCAATTTTTTGTCCATAGGATCGGGCGTCGCACTTACCTTGAAGTTAACATTCGGAGGAGTTTTTATTGGATTATTATTGGGAGTTTTATTATCGGTCTTGAGGTATAGCGGCATAGGGCGATCAGTTATAAATAGAATTATTTCTATTTTGAGAGGAACGCCCCTCATGCTACAATTGACTTTTGTCTATTTCATGGCGCCTAGTATTATTGGGTTTAGACTTAGTTTACTATCGGCAGGTATTTTGACATTCGGAGTCAATAGTTCTGCTTACATTGCAGAAATCGTGCGAGCTGGCATAGAAAGTTTACCAAAAGGGCAATTTGAAGCCGCTCAAGCTTTAGAAATTCCTCGCTTTTACATGTGGAAAGATATTATTTTACCCCAAGTTATCGTCAATATTTTCCCTGCAATGATTAATGAAGTGATTGCTTTACTAAAAGAAACGGCACTTATTGCTACACTTGGCGGCATGGATATTATGAGAAAATCGCAGACCATTGCAGCTGAGCAATATGACTATTTTATGCCTCTATGTATTGCGGGAATATATTATTACGGCTTGGTCTTATTTATTGAATTCATTGGAAGAAAATTTGAAAGTTGCAAGTCTTATGCTTAAAATTCGTGAAGTCTGTAAAGCATTTAATAATATAAATGTTTTGAAAAATATTAGTTTTGATGTTGAGAAATCGGATATTTTAGGATGTGCAGGACCTTCCGGATGTGGTAAATCGACGCTCCTTCGCTGTATTCAAAAATTGGAAATTATCGATCAAGGCACAATAGAATCCAATGGACGAGTCTGCTTTATGTTCCAAGATTTTCAGCTGTTCCCCCATATGACAGTATTCCAAAATCTCACTTACGCACCAACCTTAAAAAATAAAAATAAAAAAGAAGATTATCAAAAACAAGCAGTAAAAATCCTTGAAGATTTGGGAATTGAATCAAAGGCCAATATCTATCCAGGGGCTTTATCGGGAGGTCAGAAACAGAGAGTAGCATTGGCAAGAAGTTTGATGACCAACCCTGATATCTTATTGTGCGATGAACCTACTTCCGGATTGGATGTATCAACTACTATGGATGTCGTTTCTCTACTAAAATCTATTAATGAACAGTTTGGCGTTACCATGGTCATCGCTTCCCATGACTTAGATTTTTTAACAAAAATATCAGATAGAATTATTCTATTGAAAAACGGTACCATTACCATTGACATTAATGCGCAGGAATGGAATGATCCGGTAAATTTCTTAAAAGCGTATTATTGAAAAATTTTATTTTTTTTACGCATTACATAGCTTGCATTTAGCTATCCTTCCCTCACCGAATTACCGCTTTCGCCGGAAAATAATCGCCATGACTAATATTTATTTACGGTAGGAATCGTATGTTAAATTTAAGCATCCCAACATAAAGCTTGCATATACGCTACCAGGAGGTAATATGGGGGATAATTATTATGAGGATTTTAACAAGTTTTACTGGTATGATTTGTTATATTATAGGATTTGTGCCAGCGGAAGAGATTCACTTCGAAAGTAAAATGACCTACATTATTATTATGGCGATGGTAATATTTTTGCCAGCCCTACTGGAAGGAAAAAAAATGTGGAGAGTTGACATTAAAATTGAAGAGATGGCCTTAAAAGATTTTTAAAAGATTGACTATATGGGGACCCTTATTAGAAAGGCAGAGAAGTAGAAAGTGGAAAGCGAAATTAAGTCAATTAGTTCGGTACAGAAGGAAGTTGTTGTTTTGGTTGAAAGAGCAGACATTCAGCGGGAGGAGGATACGATTTTGCAATCATTTGCACGAAATGCTAAAATCCCGGGATTTCGTAAAGGAAAAGTTCCGTTAACCCTGATTAAAACGCGTTGTGTAAAAGAACTCGAAGAACAACTTGATAAAGCAGTGGCATCAAAAGTCTATGAAGATATACTTAAAGAGAATCAGTGGGATGTCTTTTCGCTTGTTCGATTGGATGTCAAAAATACACCCGAAGGCGATAAGGAATTAAATTTTATTGTCGATTTAAAGCCAATTTTTGAGCTCATCGATTACAAAAATATGGAGATTGATCAACCTGAAATTATAGTGACAGATGAGGAAAGTAGTAATGCTATCGAGCAAATTCGCAATCATCATGCGGAATATAAAGAAGTTAAGCGTCCCATCCAAAAGGGTGATTTCGTACGCCTACAATACACGGGCAGGTTCGAAGATGATACAAATATTATCGATCTTATTCCGAAAAAACCGATGTGGGCTGAACAAAAAAATACTTGGGAAGAAGCTGGAAGCGAGGATGCTTCAAGTATAAAGGTAATTAGCGATGGTATTATTGGGATGGAGGGCGACCAAGAAAAAGATATTGAGATGGATTTCCCTGCCGACTTTGAAGTCTCCGAATTACAAGCTAAAAAAGTGATTTATCATATTAAGATCTTTGAAGTTCGCGAAAAAACATTACCGGAACTTGACAATGTATTTTTTGAAAAAGTAAAAGTAAAGGATTTCGATGATCTCAAGGAGTGGCTTTCCGGGGAAATCAAAAAGCGGAAAGCTCAGATCCAACGCTTTGAGCAACGGGAAGAAATTGTCCAGAAGATGCTTGATAGTGCTACATTTGAAGTTCCGGAAAGTTCCGTACAATATGAGCAGATCCATATCATTCGCAATTTTGTCGAGCGTCAGCTCCATGAAGGTATGACGCCTGAAATGATCCAAAATAATAAAGATAAATTGTATGCAGATAGTAAAGACTTAGCATATGACCGTGCGAAGGTCAATTTTATTCTTGAAAAAATCGCCGAAAAAGAAAATGTAGTTGTCAATGAAAAGGAAATTGGTCAAATGATTATTCAAGAAGCTTCTATGTTACATATGCCTCCAGATCAATTAATTTCTGAGTTAAAAAGTAATTCTGAACGTGCCCAAGATTTGCAACGCCGCGCACTTTTCGGTAAAACACTCGATTTTGTTTTAGTAACCAATTTAAAGGGTAATAATTTACCGGGAAATTTACCGGGAAATTCAGACCCCGTAGAAGAGTATGCATCGGAGGAAACATCGGCGACAAATTCTACTGCCGCTAGTAATTTAGGATAAAATTATGCGATCGAAGATCATCAGTCAAACTTACATGCCACTTCCTTATGTTTACGAGCGCGATGGTCGCCAGGAACGTTCTTGGGATATTTATAGTCGTTTGTTGAAGGACCGCATTATTTTTCTTGGAACTCCGATCGATGATTTTGTTGCCAACGCAATCGTTGCCCAATTGCTATTTTTACAAATGGAGGACTCTAAAAAGGACATTCACATGTATGTCAATTCTCCGGGTGGTAGTATTACGGCTGGCATGGCCATCTACGATACGATGAAATTTATGAGTTGCGATGTGGTAACCTATTGTATTGGGCAGGCAGCTAGTATGGCGACGGTACTTTTAACTGCAGGAACAAAGGGTAAGCGTTATGCATTGCCGAATAGTCGTGTCATGATTCATCAACCATCTGGGCAGGCAACAGGACAGACTTCTGATATATCGATTGCCGCGAAAGAGTTATTGCGTTGGAAAAAAAACTTGACAAATGTACTCGCTGAATGTACAGGACAATCTATTGAAAAAATTGAGAAAGATTCGGACCGCGATTTCTTCATGTCGGCGGCGGATGCGAAAACGTATGGTATTGTTGACGAAGTGATCGCAAAAAAGCCACAAGAAGAAAAGAAAACTTAGTATAACTTATTTGTTCTTTGAAATTTATGGAAACGAGTGAAAAAAAGGAAAAGATGTCTCTACGCCGTGAAAATCGTATTTTTGCGGTTCAGTGGGTTTATATGTGCGAAGCGATGCAAACAGACATAGAGGCTGAGCATCTATCTGTACTTTGCACGCTTTTTGACAAGGATCCATCAATTTTCAAATTTGCTCAAGAAATGGTTGAGCTTTTCAAAAAAAACCGACCCGAAATTGATGCCATGGTTGATCGTTTCGCGGCGAATTGGAATTTTTCGCGTATTTCGTGGGTCGATTTATGTATTCTCCGTATTGCGATTTGCGAATTGCTTTATCGCAACGATATTCCACCGATTGTCACGATTAATGAGGCGATCGAGCTCGGAAAAATATTTTCGGGAGAGGCTTCCAAAGCATTTATTAATGGTATTTTAGATCGTGTAAAAAATACGCTTTCCCGTTCTTTGCGCACAGCTTCCTAAAATTTTCACTAATGATATTATCGAATCCGAAATTATTTTCGCTCGAAGAGGCCGTAAAGATTCGCGAGCAACGGCGCGATCGCAATATTGTTCTTACAAATGGTTGCTTTGATTTACTACATATGGGGCATATTTTTTCGCTACAGCAGGCGGCAGAATTTGGTGAACTTTGGGTGGCGCTCAATAGTGATGCGAGTATTCGGCAGTTAAAGGGAATGACGCGACCGATTATAGTTGAGCAGGAACGGGCTTATATGTTAGCGGCATTGGAATGTGTAAGCGGAATATTTATTTTCAATGGCCAGCGCTTAACACACGAATTAGAAAATTTTCACCCCGATATCTATGTCAAATCTGCGGATTATACCATCGAAACACTTAACTCAAATGAGCGCGCTGTATTAGAAAAAATGGGTATTAAGATACAGTTTGTTGACTTACTAGAAGGTTGCAGTACGTCAAAAATTATTCAAAAAATTCAAACATTAAAGTCATTGTGAAATGCTAATATCCTTCTACTTGCTTTTTCAATATTTTGCGATTATAATAAAAATGGTTTAGTTTATGTTTTATTTTTGGATTTTTTTAGGGGGCTATTTTTTAGGCTCCATTCCTTTTGGATTTATTATAGCAAAAGCGCGAGGCATCGATATTCTTCAGGCGGGTAGCGGTAATCCCGGCGCAACGAACGTCAAACGGGTTATGGGGAAAAAATATGGTATTTTAGTTTTCTTTCTCGACTGCTTTAAAAGTTTATTACCGATTGCAGCAGTAAAAATATATCTTCAAGCATATCCTGAATTAGCAAATAATATTGGAGCATTATTATTAGTTGCACTTGTATTGGGGCATTGTTGCTCGATCTTTTTAAAATTTCGCGGAGGGAAAGGAGTGGCGACGACGATCGGTGGTTTAGCGATTTTGATGCCCACGATCACATTGTTAGGTATAATTTTATGGTATTGCGTGTTTACAATTACGCGCGTTGTATCCTTAGCTTCGCTCTGCTTTGCCCTATCTTTACCCCTTAATGCTTACCTATTCGCCTACCAAAAGGAAATCATTTGGCTAGCATTTCTTTTGATGGTCGCAATATTTTTCCGGCATATTTCAAATATTCGGCGGCTTTGGAATGGTGCCGAAAATCGCTTCGATAGAAAAAATAATCCCTAACATAGCTTAAATATTATGGGGCTCTGCCGCTTCTTATGGGGCGCTGCCCCATACCC
>JAITNS010000066.1 GCA_031290315.1 Puniceicoccales bacterium | reverse complement strand
GGAAACAATGTTTCCTGGACCTTGGGACCGCCCTGGATCACGTGCAACGCACGTGTTCCAGGGCGAATCACAATTTCCGGCCACAAATATTAAGTTCAAAGAATATTATTCTTTGAACTATTCCTTTGGCCAGAGGATTCATCCTCTGGCCTTTGATTGTAGCCCAATAATTATGTATAATATGCATAATTATTGGGCTAATAAAAGGTCAAGGAGTCCGTGACTCCTTGCAGGGTATGGGACGGAGTCCCATAAGAAGCAGCTCCAGGGGATCCATCCCTTGGCGGGGTTTGGGGCGGAGCCCCATAAAAACTTTACATTGAAAAACGCTCACCTAAATATAATTTGCGACTTTGAGGATCATTAAGTAATACGGAATGATCACCTTCGCACAGGACTTTCCCTTCATGAATTAAATAAGCGCGATCGACAATTGCGAGTGTCTCGCGAACATTGTGATCTGTAATGAGAATACCAATTCCTTTTTCTTTAAGATGGGCAATAATATTTTGGATATCGGCGACACTAATTGGGTCGACGCCACTAAAAGGCTCATCGAGGAGCAAAAATCTCGGATTGATCATTAAGGTGCGCGCAATCTCTAAACGTCGACGTTCACCGCCGCTTAACGTGTAGGCCTTTTGTTGGGAAAGATGTCGAATACCAAATTCTTCAAGTGAATTATAAATAGTAGAATTAATTTTTTCAGAATCAATGGGAAGATTCTCGGCGATAATCTTTAAATTATCGTATACCGATAATTTTTTAAAAATAGAACTTTCTTGAGGAAGGTAACCAATCCCAAGACGAGCACGCCGATACATGGGCAATTGCGTAATATCTTCTTGATTGAGAATGACATTACCCGAATCGGGTTCGATAAGACCAACTAATATATAAAATGTCGTCGTCTTCCCAGCCCCATTAGGCCCTAAAATACCAATAATTTCACCGGAAACAATTGTTAAATCAATATTATGAACCACATTGCGTTCACCGTAATGTTTGCAAAGCGCATGGGCCGATAACCTATAACTCATATTATTACTAAAATAAATTTCTTATTCCAGGAAAGGAAATTTTTACATCTTAACTATACTGTTTTTCGATGGAGGGAAAAATAGTTTAATAATTTTATGATAGCAAGGAAATTTTATGTTTTTATAGAATAATATTTGTTTTAAAGGATAAATGTCTACTACGATCTTATCCTTATTATTGAGCAAATTTATTGCCAAGCGATTCGGGTGCGATATTTACGCTAACAGGATTTTGTTGGGCTCCGCTCGAAATTTCAATACTTTTTGTATTATAATTAATACGAATTTCATGTCCCGATATAGTCCCCATTGTATCTCTAGCAGTAGCCTTACCGGAAAGTATAATTGTGGTATTTTCTGTCGTGATCTCAGCATAATCGGCAGAACAGGAGCGCTCTCCTTGTTGCAACAACAAAGGCCCCGTAATCGAAATTTTTTTAATAGAATCGAAATCGGCAGCTAAATTCGGAGTCTTTCCAAAAGTTATCACTTTTGCTGCGACACATTTTGCGGAAAATGATGGAGCGCTTAATTTGACATTTCCTGTAAATAAAAATTCAGATTGATTATTATTCAGTGAAACTTCTAATTTATCGCTAGTAATCGAAGTCCCTAAATTTTTTTCCGCACCTCCCGTAGTAGTAGTTGTCGTAGGGGATTGGGGTGAAGCTGAATTTTCGGATTTAGCTACTTCTGGCGAATGGGTACTGGATACAACTTTTAATTTATCGCTAGTGATCGAAGTCCTCGAATTCTTTTTCGCACCTCCCCTAGTAGTTCTCCTAGGTGATTGGAGTGAAGCTGAATTTTTAGATTTAGCTAATATTATATCTCCGAAAATCGAAGTGAATGGGATAAGAAATAAAATAAAAAATTGTAATTTAATCATGAGTATGTTGGAGTTTTTCAAAAAATACTTGGACATTTTTATTAATAGTGAAATTTTTGGAATCATTTTGAATATCCCCTAAGAATTGCCAATCATTACCACTTGCCGAAAATTCTCGGTTTGAAATAACAATAAAGCCGTTGCCGGATGCGCGATGTTCGAGAGGATTAATCATCGCTTGATCGCTCATAATCGAAATGTTGTGGCTCGGATCATCCTTAGTTTTGGAAAAAGTTTGAATGTTAATATCGAACAATTTGAGACTTTTATTATCGGATAAATCGGCCCTCCGACCAAAGATATCACAAATTTTAGTGCCCCTTTCATTAAAGAAGGGTAATGAAAAACGATGTAACTGGTCTCCATAACTTTTCGGAAAATGAAAAATAAAAATCAAAACTAAAAAGAATCGTCCAAACATATCATCAATACAAAAAATATATGGAAAAGTTTTTCAAGTTAAAAATTTTACTTGACAGACCTTCAAAAGTCATCCATAAATATAACTCAACTTTACCCATAAAAGACTATGAAAATTAAAACCATTACAGATGATGTTTGGAATGAATTGTATGTGAAACCGTTCATTTCCATTGGATTTCATGAATATCAATCAAAAATTATTGCAATGGCGATTGATGATGAAGGTATTTGTGCACTTAAAGTAATCGATGACAACCATCACGCTCGCCAAAAATTCTTTACAGAAATTTGTTCCCGCTATGAGGGTTCACCCATAGCAGTGGCCTGTACAAGAACAAAAATTTTTCTGCGGAATCTTTTTTCGGAACAATCCGGAAAATGTACTACTCTGAAAATTGTCTTGAAGGGATCTGAGCAAAAAATAAAAACTTGGGAGTCGGAAGTCAAAAAAATGCTTCTCCATAAAGAAAAATTAAAGATCTCTAAAGATAATCCAATTCAATGTCTGGACCTATAACGGTATTTCTAAAAAATATATTTGTAAAAGTATCTTAATTTTTTAATCTATAATAATTATTAAATATGATGATTACAAATATAGAATGGATAAACGAAAAACAGGGATTATTATTTTTTAATCATAATCTGAGGGATCAGGAATATGCGAAAATCGTAGGGGAGTTACTGATAAATGGTCAACCTCGAAAATTCTATTTATCGCCCGCTTCTTTATTGGATTGTGCGGAAGTAAGTGGATTTTTTGAGGAAAATGAAGGAATCGTTTTTGCTTTGTCTAAGGATATAATTCCATCTCATATTGCAGAGGAAGAAAATTTTTACTTGGCAGGCGATATCAATCAATGGTTATCCAATGGTCACGACGAAAAATGGAGATTAAAACATATAATAATTCAGGAGAAATTATATTTTATTTTAAAAATACTAAAAAGTGAATTGCCGGAATGTTTTCAGTTTAAATTTGTTACGGGAAATTGGGAGTGGTTACCGCTACCAGATTATTCTAGAAATAGCGTTATTGCGCGTCCCGGTATTGCAAATTTGGAATATCGCGCTTCAAAAACAGGGCAACATATTTTACAGTTTACGCTCGAAAATGATTGCTTCGATTTGCGTAATTCTTCCGAGATGATTTACAAAAATGAGAAAATAAAAATCGACGATTCTCGATTGCTATTCTCAAAATATTCCGATGAAAAATTAGGTGCTTGGATCGAAAAAAATAAAACATTTTTTGCATTATTTGCTCCACGTGCGCTATTCGTAGAAGTGTGTTGGAAAAAAAACTTAAATGAAAGTTTTCGCTGTTTTCCTATGATACGCTCTCAAAATGGCATTTGGCAAATAACAGTTGAAGAAAATTTGAAAGAACAATATTATATGTTTCGTTTAAAAAATAAAATAAATAATGATGAAGTTTGCACTGAAGTTCTCGATCCCTATGCCAAAACAACTATTAATTCTCAGGGACCAGGAATAATTGTCGAAGAAAAATTTATTAAACACCATTTTAATCCGCCAGCGCAGGAGAAATTGATCATCTACGAATGTCATGTCCGTGATTTAATTGCTAATTTCTCCAATATTACTCCTCAGGAAAAATTGGAATTTAATGGGTTGAAAAAATTTATAGAAAGTAATTATTTGCAAGATTTAGGAATTAATGCGATCGAATTGCAACCGATCCAAGAATTTGACAACGAAAAAAAAGAGGACTATCACTGGGGGTATATGCCAGTCAACTATTTTTCACCCGCTAGCGCATATGGCAGTGATCCCGCAAATGGTACGCAAATTGAAGAATTTCGCGATCTCGTCAAAACTTGCCATGATAATAATTTAGCAGTTATTTTAGATGTTGTTTATAACCATGTTGGCGATCCCAATCATCTTTATAAAATCGATCCCCAATATTATTTTCGAACCAATCATGATGGAAATTTGCTAAACTTTAGCGGATGTGGTAATGATTTACGTACGGAAAGCCCAATGGTGCAAAAAATGATCGTCGACAGTTTAATTCATTTTGTTCAAACTTATGATGTAGATGGATTTCGTTTCGATTTAGCAGAATTAATTGGGTTAAATTTTTTAGATAATGTGCGTAGGTGTTTGCAAAAAATTAAGCCCTCCATTATCATGATCGCAGAACCATGGAGTTTTCGCGGATATGTGGGCCATGATTTGAAAAAAACAGACCTCCAAGGCTGGAATGATGAGTTCCGTGACTTCTTAAAATCCTATATCTTGGGAAACGGTAATAGGGAAGGTATAGAATATTTTTTGCGAGGCTCTCTAACGTTTCGGTCAAAATTTCCGGCACAAAGCATCAATTACTTATCGTCCCACGACGATTTTTGTTGGTTAGATATGATTACCGAAAACATCAATCACGACGGTTTTATGCCGACATTGGTCGATATTCGGCGAACACATATGGCCCTTGCGATTTTATTGCTATCCTTGGGAGTGCCGATGTTAGGCGAAGGAATCGAATTGCTCCATTCTAAAAGAGGTGTACATAATACATACCAACGGGGTGACCTAAACGCTTTGGACTATTCGAGGGCATTGGAATATCCGCTAACATCAAAATATATTCAGCAATTGATTCATTTTCGTAAAAACTTGCAATTATTTTGTTTAAACAATTGCCCATCTATGGAATATATTCAAATAATTCCATCTGAAGAAAAGAATTCAGCAATCTTAGCTTTGTTTAATGGGACTCGTGAGTATGGTTCCAAACAGGTCATTTTAGCAATCAATCCATATTTTTCAAGGGCTCATTTTAAAATACCATTTGCAAATAATTTCACACAAATTGCAGATACCTTTTCCTTTTCGCCAGAAACTCGCGCCACTTATATTTGGACAGATGATATTTTAAAACTCCCTCCATTGAGTTGTGGGATTTGGAGTAATCGTGAAGCATTTGTTTAAGTAATTTATTTTTTCTTTAATTTTGCCAATTCATTTTTCTCATCTATTTTTTGCTCGACAAAAGCTGATACCAAACAAATATTTTCCGGTAGGGATCGGTTATGTGTCCAAATACGTACGGCGCCTCCAGGTTCTTTGAGAGGGAAAAATAGTTGGTTTTTATCTAACTCGTCGCGCTTTAGAGGATCGTCGACTTCTTTCTCTTCGTTTAGACGGAACGCGACTTTCGCGGCAGCGCTGGCATTAAACCAAAATTTTAAATCTGCTTCCGGGAAATACTGAGTTCCACAGGTACGTCCTTCGGCGATAAGACCGGCGAGATCTTCGGATTGGATATAAGGTAATGTTGCGCGGGCTACTTTATAGCAAAAAGTGTGCACCGATTCAAATAAAGAGGCATATACGGCGACTGTCGCATTTAACTCGTCGGAACGCAACTCTTTATCGGACAACATCTCTCCATCTATGATAAAACAAGCATAGCGATTTTTAATGCACGTCTTCCATGAAACATTTCTAAGAAATTCTTCAATTTTATATTTGTTTTCTATTTTAGGTTTCAATCTATGTTTAGCGAGGACGTACGCAACGGTACGGTAGATGGCGCCTGTTTCAAAGTAAATGAAGTTCATTTTTTCCGATATACTTTTAGCGACCGGCGATTTTTTAGTGGCAGAACCTCCGTCGATAGTAACTAAAATTTTTTCAGATTGTTTACTTTCTAAAGCCGATGTTTTGGAGTTTTTATTTCCCGTCTCTGCTTTTGGAGTAGTCGCCTTATTCGATTTTTTGTTTTTTGATTTCATTGTTCTCTCAGATTTTATAGAATCTTTTACCGGTTTTGCTTTTTGTTTTACCGGTTCTGTTTTTTGAGGAAATGTCTTCGTTTTTATTTCACCTTCTTTAGCATAAGAATATGATAACCCTAATGCCAAAATTCCTCCTATTATTCCTATTCGTCCCATGTCTACCCTCCTTTTCTTTAGTAGCTGAAAATCTTAAAATGTCAAGATTAGTTCAAAGAACTTTTGACTTAGTTTTTATGGGACTCCCCGCCCCACACCCCGCCAGGGGATGGATCCCCCTGGAGCTGCTTGTTATGGGACTCCGTCCCATGCCCTGCAAGGAGTCACGGACTCCTTGACCTTTTATTAGCCCAATAATTATGTATATTATACATAATTATTGGGCTACAATCAA
>JAITNS010000039.1 GCA_031290315.1 Puniceicoccales bacterium | reverse complement strand
AAAAAAAATATGCTTGACATATCGATCCCAATTGGAGAGAAAAACTGAAACTTAAAAAAGGATAATCATATGGAAAATAAAAAAACATTAAGAAATATTACAATATTCCTACTAGGGATTTTTGTAGGGATTGTAATATATATAATATATTTTCAGGCATTCGTATTTGAAAAACAAAACATTGCAGAAGACAGGATAGAAACTCCCATCGAGAACGAAATTCCTATTGAGCGCGATGCTTGTACACAGAGATTACTTCAATTATTGGATTTCGGTAATGGTGAACCAGATCCTAATGAAGTCATAGAGTTACTGAATCGAGGTGTCGATCTCAATGCAACAAATAGCGATGGATGGACAGCATTGAATTTAGCTGTACGTGCTCGGTATTATGAAATAGTAAAAATATTATTAAAGCCCATACCCTCAGCGTACCAGTCCGCACAGGTAAATGTAAAAGACCAAGTCGGCATGACCCTATTGCTTTGGGCAGCAATTTTAAAAAATGCGGCTATAGTAGAATTATTACTTGAGAATGGTGCGGAAATGGATATAAGGGATGCGCAGACAGAAAGTACCGTATTACATTGGGCAGCAGCGGGTGGTGATGTAAAAGTAATAAAACTGTTACTCGAAAAAGGTGCCCAAATAGATGTGCAAAATAATAAAGGTTGCACCGCATTACATTGGGCTGTACGTACGATGTTCGAATATATGGGAGTGGGCGTAGAGAAGTATGAAAAAGTTGTAGAAATGTTAATCAATGCAGGCGCCAATGTAAATGTACCCGAAAATAATGGCAATACACCTTTGCATAATGCAATGAAAAATGAAAATGATATGAATGCTATTGTAAAAATATTACTTAATCATGGCGCAAATGTAGATATGCAAAATCGAAAAGGCAATACACCTTTGCATTGCGCTATTCAAGAGGGAAAAGTGAATGATGTGAAAATATTATTAAAGCACGGCGCAAATGTAAATATACAAAATAACAATGACGAAACGCCTCTCCTGCTAGCAAAACAATTAAGTGGAGTAAAAAAAGTGATTGTTAAAAAATTACTAAAACATCTAAAGCAATAAGCAATAACTTTTATTTATTATGGGGCTCCTCGCCCTTACAATCCCCGCCAGGAAACATTGTTTCCTGGACCTTGGGACCGCCCTGTATCATGTGCAATGCACATGTTCCAGGGCGAACCACAATTTCCGGACAACAAATATTAAGTTCAAAGAATAATATTCTTTGAACTATTTCTTGGCCCAAGATTGGATGCCAATGGCATCTAATCTTGGGCCTTAAAGGAGGTCCAGGGGATCCATCCCCTGGCGGAGTTTGGGGCGGAGCCCCAAGAAAATAAGGGCTCCTCGCCCTTATTAAAATGATTTAAAAAAAAGCTCGAATATATTCATCAACAGCAAAGGGGACTAAATCGTCATACTTTTCACCAATTCCTACAAAATAAATTGGAATTTCCAATTGTCGATATATTCCGATGAGTGCTCCTCCGCGACTCGTTCCATCTAATTTTGTTACAATCACCCCTGTTAACTTAAGTGCTTCGTGAAACTTCCATGCCGATGTAATCGTATTTGCTCCCAAATTTCCATCAATCACAAGCCATGTATGCTGAGGAAATTCAGGACTCACTTTACAAACTACTTTCTTCAGCTTCACAAGCTCTGCCATCAGATTTGATTTATTATGTAAACGTCCCGCCGTATCGAGAATAACGATTTCTCGCCCACGATGTATTGCTGCTTGACAAGTATCGAAAGCGACTGATGCCGCATCTGCTCCCTGCCGACTTTCTACTAAATCAAAATTTAACCGTTCTGACCAGATCTTAATTTGTTCATTTGCCGCTGCACGAAATGTATCACAGGCACCAACGATAACCGATTGCCCATTTTTTCTAAAAAAAGACGCCAACTTTGCCGCTGTCGTCGTCTTCCCAGACCCATTTGTACCAATTAAACAAATTACCGTTGGCAATATTTTATTTTGCGAAACTTCTCCATCTCCACTCGCTAAAGCTGTCAGTTCTTGATTAGTGTTGGGTTGTTGAAATAAAGTATTTGGTGGACGATCGGCACCGCGCAGTACTTCGAGGAGCACATTTTTACAAATCGTACGCACCTCTTGTTCGCGGATATGGGGATCATTTTTATAAGCATTTTGGATAGAAGTAATAATATATTGGGTTGTTTCGACACCGACATCGGCGGCGTATAATAGGGCTTCGATTTCGCCGAGTGTATTTTGATCCAATTTCTTGCCTTGAAAAATACTTTTAAGGGTTGCAGTTAATCTATTTTTCGTTGACTCGAATCCGGAACGGACTTTCGCAAAAAATCCAAACATATGAATGATCTTTCGCAAAATTCTCAAAAGTCGATCAAAAAAGCGATCTTTCTTGACCGCGACGGTACACTTAATGTCGATCATAACTACATCTTCGATCCTCATGATATTTGCCTTATCGAAGGTACGGAGGAAGCTGTTAAGGTTTTCTTAGAAAAAGATTTTCTTTTATTTTTGTTTACAAATCAGCCGGGTATTGAGTTGCAGTTATATCGTTTAGAAGACGTCGAAACGTGCAATAAGCGGGTGATAGAGCTTTTAGGGAATCCACATTTTACGGAGATTTGCATTGCTCCGGAGGCGACTTTTTCGCTTAAATGTTACCGCAAGCCGTCTCCGCGCTTTATCAACGAAATGGTCGAAAAATATCAACTGGAACGCAGTAAATGTTACATGGTAGGCGACAAAGAGACCGATGCGTTTGCGGGGATTAATGCTGGGATTCAAGGTATTTTATTGGAATCGGATTATCCGCGTTCACCGGAGTGCCTCGCCTCTATTGAGGAAGGGAAAATTTTAGTTTTTGAAAATTTATTATCATTTGCGCAATCAATTTAGAAAAATTTCATTTTTTTAAAAAAAGTATTGACACGTGAACAAATCCTTTGTCTTATAAAACTATTATTAAATTAAAAGAAAGGAAGCAAAATGAAAAAGAATATATTATTATTAATAGTAGTAGCATTATGTGGAACGATTATATGGCTGCATTACCCAAATGGTAAAGATAGCGATATTATAAAATTTGGAACCTGTGCGGATTATCCGCCCATGGAGTATTACAAGGAGGATGTTTTGACGGGATTTGAAGTCGAATTAGCTAAGCTTATTGCTGAAAAGCTCGGTAAAAAAGCTGCTTTCGAAGATATGGCCTTTGCATCCCTCCCGACTGCTTTGAAAAAAAAGTTTATTGATGCTATTATTGCTGCCTTTGGGGTTACGAAAGAAAGTAGACAAAAATTCGATTTTTCCATTCCCTATTACCCCGAAGTAATGGTTTTTATGCATAAAGAAAGCGATAGTATAACCACCAAAGAACATCTTTCTAAAAA
>JAITNS010000011.1 GCA_031290315.1 Puniceicoccales bacterium | reverse complement strand
TTTTTTTGGAGAAGATATGGCAAATTCTATAGGTAATATAGAATTTGAGGCGATCGAACAAGGCACAAAATTATGGCCTAAAAGTGAAACGGAAATTCTCTTAGAGCAAGGAAAACCATTTCTTATCAATGCTATGATTATAACTAAAAAGTAAAAATAGTAATTTTTAGCAGAAGGATTGACGGAGAAGGAATGGCGGAGAGAGAGGGATTCGAACCCTCGGTACCGTTACCGGTACACAACATTTCCAGTGTTGCACAATCGGCCACTCTGTCATCTCTCCTTAAAACTCCTCTAACAAAAAACTTTTCTATCCCATGTCTAGAGTAAAATAAATCCTAACACTAGAAATACCTGATTATTCCATTTACTTTTCTTTTGAGATGATATTTTCATTGTATATGTCGAAATGTTTTCTGGTTGATGGACATAATCTTGCGTTTCGGTGCTTTTACGGAATCCCTCTCCTCGGTGCGCAAAATTTCCCCACTAATGCGATTTTAGGTGCTGTGAAAATTTTAACAAAAATTATTGATATGGAGAAACCAGCGCATATGGTTGTCTTCTTTGATAAAGGACGTGACCCTAAACGCCAAGCCTTACTTCCGGAATATAAAGCGAATCGCGTCGAAGTCCCCGATCCAGTAAAAATTCAAATTCCTGTAATAAAAGAATTTGCCTACGCATTAGGCTGCACGGTAATCGAACGTTTTGGAGTAGAAGCGGATGATTTAATGGCCTCCTTTGCCCAAAAGTATCGCTCCCAATTCGACGAAATTCTTATCTTTAGTGCGGATAAAGATTTAGCCCAATGCATCGAAGATAATATTTATCAAATGATTCCGGACGGCAATCGAAATGGGATTGGTAATCGTTTAGATCGCGTGGGAGTTTTAGAGAAATTTGGCGTCTATCCGGAGCAAATCGTCGACTACCTTTCCTTAATCGGGGATCAAGCCGATAATATTCCTGGCATCCGTGGCGTAGGTCCTAAAACGGCTAGCGCTTGGATTAAACAATTTGGCAGTATCGAAAAAATATTATGGGAATCCTCGGCAATAAACCCCGCACGCTTCCGATCGATCCTCAAGGAAAGTGAAGAAGTCCTCCACCGTAACCAACAACTTATCGCCTTAAATCGTAATATCAATGATATCTATTGTGAAACTTTACAGTCCGATGAACGGCAATATGCGCAATTGGTTGAGTTTTACCAACTCACTTCGCTACGTAAATCGCCGATCGAATCTAAAACATTTCAACCGGATTTTTTTAATCATTTTGAGTAAGGGTAATTAAGAAGAATAAAAAGAAATGGGAGTGATGCAATTTTACGAACTTTTTTATTGCATATCGTGGAACGAAACCCAACGTAATTCATGGGGTGTTTATGATGTCAGATCTCTTAGCAGGTAATGTTTTAGCGGTACAATTGGAGTGTCTTTCGCCGGTTTCAAATGCGATTCTAGGCGGTATTATTTCGGAAGCACTTAATTATGAAAGTATAGAAGAAATTTATGGATCTATTAATGGCTTTCGAGGCATTTTGAATCACAATTTGATCGATCTCGCCTTACAGCCACAACAAACAATCCGTGATTTAATGTTTACGCCGGGGGCGGTACTCGGTGTTTCAGAGTCCATTGGACGCTCTCCGGAAGAAATGGAAGCGATTTTCGCTGCATTTGAAGAATATAATATTCATTTTCTGTTTGTTATTGGTGGTTTACAAGCCCAAGTGATTACACTAGAGCTCTCCAAAGTGGCTCAAAAACGTAACTATAAGATACAAATTATTTCCATTCCGGACACAATTTACAATAATTTACCTATTACGGATCATTGTTTAGGGTATGGTAGTGCGGTTAAATTTATTGCGGCGACTTTGAAGGAGCTATCCTGTTATATGGCAGCCGTTGCTAACCATGATTTAGTCAATATTGTTGAGATTAAGTCTGGGAAATCGGATTGGCTTGTGGCGAGTGCGCTTCTCGATGGAAATACTTCCAATATTATTCTTTTGCCCTCCGATACGTTTTCTGAGGGTAACTTTTTAAAATCCGTCCAAAATATGTTAAAAGCAAATACTTATTGTAATGTTATTGCAGGAGATTTTCTTATTAATGAAGATGGGAATTATGTAACAGGTCAGGGAATGGATACGGCAACAAAGTTGCGAGAAATTTTAGAAGAGTCCTTAGAGGTGCGTGTTTTAGCGACAAAGTTAGGGGCATTGCCTTATACTTCGGCGCATTTTTTATCTAAGACGGATATCGACGAGGCTTACGTATGTGGTATAAAGGCCGTTAGTTTTGCGCTTGATGATATAACAGGGAAAATGGTTACTATTTTGCGTTCTGAGAGTACCCGCTATGGGGTGGAGTATGGAATGGCGGATCTTGCTAATATTTGTGGGCATGAGAAAGGAATTCCGGAGCATTGGTTTAATGAGGACGGGAAATTAAATAATAATTTTGCAAAATATTCATTACCTTTGATCCAAGGGAATATGACACCCACGGAGATCGATGGATTGCCGAAATTCGCCGTTTTAAAAAAATAGATCAATCGGGAGCGATAAAAACCTTTTTGTGCCGGCTGCTTTTATTGATATAAATGCAGTGGGTTTATAAATATTTATTAAATACCACGTTAGAAATCTTAAAAAAATAGATCAATTGGGAGCGATAAAAACCTTTTTGTACCGGCTGCTTTTATTGATATAAATACAGTGGGTTTATAAGTATTTATTAAATACCACATTAGAAATCTTTATAATTTCTAAACTTTGATATTATCCATTGACAGCGATGTAAGGTGGTGATAGCTTTTAAGCATAAGTTATAGGAATAGAAAGGAAAAGGTTAGTCTCAATGATTATATTATTTGCTTTTGCACATCACATACAAGTGCAAGGAGCAGGTCCTCTCAATATTGTTATGTTAACGGATGATAATTATGTGCCTCATGTGGCTGTAGTTATACAATCAGTGAAAGAAAATACGCCTACGGGGAAGCGTTTTATAATTTTTTCTCCAAAGCGAATGGGAAAGGATAATCGAAAAAAATTATTATCGATGGGAGATGATTTAACAGAAGTATATATTTTTACATTGCCAAGGGCAATTGTTAGAAAGATTAAAAAATATAAAAGCAGGGACTGGAGTGAATTAATTATGACGAAATTGTTCTTTACGGAACTTTGGAGAAATCCTCCAAAAGGACAAGAAATTCTCCAAGAAGTGAAAGATTTTTTATATATAGATTCTGATACAATTGCTATAAGGAATATATCCGAAATATTCACACTCAAAGATAATGCCGTAATTTCAGGAGCTGATGCAACATTTATTAGTTCAGAGAGCTTAGAAGAACTGGAAGAGGATGGAGAGATTAGAAGCTTTTTAATAAATGGAGGAGTGCTTTTATTTAATATGCAACAGTTGTTAGTAGATTTTGCTGAAGAAAACAAATTTCTCCCAATTCTGCTAGAAGAAAGAGAATGTTGTGATTATTGTCTACATCCTAAAACGGTCGATATTATCAAAAGGCTAAGAAAAATGAAACAGCAGAAAAAAAATATTTCTTTATTTATTCAGATGAAAGACATGACCTTAGAAGAAATTAAGCATTTCCTGGGAAGAACTTTACGACAAAGATTGGAGCCTGATATAAAATTTATTTTGCGATCTACTTCAACTCTTATGAAAATTTATCGTCGTTATTTTGGTAATGAATTTATTCGTTATTGTGAGGAAATGTTAGAAAACATGGAAGATATAAGAATTCCACCATGCCCAGGTTGCGCTTTTGTCACGGATGAAGATATTCTGCAAAAATACTTGCGGTCTAATTATTTGGGAAATGTTAGATGGCAATTATCTTTACGTTATAATTTCGTTGTATCGCTTATTACTCCAGAAACAGAGACTGCTTATGAACAGGCGCGTAAAATATCTCCAAGGGATGATGTTTTTACCCGTATACATAGTAAAATGATGCAATACCCTAAGGTTAAGGCGAAACTACAGGAAGAAAAAGACAATGCTGTAATTTTGCATTTTGATTCTTGTGTAAAGCCATGGACAGTACGCGGAGAACAGTATGCAAGAAAATATATGAAAAACCCGAAAAAATATGAAAAATATTTTCCTTATTGGTTGTATTACTATTACCGTAATAAAACTCCTTTTAGGGAATGTCATTTTTTCCCGCTAGGTACAGGTGAAGAAAGTTTACAGAAAATGGAGGCAATAAAAGCCACTGCTGTATATTGAAGAAATCCACGCTTGCGAATATAATATCTATCAAGGGATAAAAAGCGTATTAGTATTGCAATATTAGCCTGGCATGATCATTAAATCCAGCTTGTCCAATAGTTGTCGAAAAGGGAGTTGTTATGGAAAAACTCCCTAGCGCTAAATCAATCCAAGCCGTTTCCTGAGGTCTAATCGTCATTTCATTAAAGAAATGTTTCTTCGGTGATTTAAGCTCTTTCTCCTGAAAAATAGCGAATGATATTCCTAATGACGCAAAGATAAAATCGTTTTTACTACATTCAGATGCGCCACGAAATAATTGTAAAGCATTTATGCTTTGGTTACGGGCTGCTTCAGTAAAGTATATAGTGTGTTCTATTCTAGGTTGAATTGCTTTAGTGATTTCAATCAACTGTAAAGCGCTCGGTGATAAAAATCGATTATTTCTTATCCAATCATTTATATTTGTTGCCCAAACAAGATATGATACTTGTGTGCGTATTCGACTTGATAGGTCATTGGTCGCTAAGAAATTTATAGGAGTAGGTGTTCTGGGTGGAACTTTACCTTGGACTATCTTATTATATTTATCTACTAGCTGATTTTTATGCTCTATTAAATTACTGAAAGTATTATATTCTTGTTGAGAAAGAGAAAATGGACGATCTTGTATGCGGACTTGTATTCTTTTTTCCGAAGTATGGGATGAAAGAGAGGAACGATTGAGTAGATCTTCAATTTTCTGATCACATTCTGTTATTTGATTATTTATGGCTGCAAGTTCAGCGTCTCTTTTTGCAATTCTTTCATTTTCCCTTCTATCTTCCTCCTTGCTATCATATATGCATTGGCCACTTTCGTTAAAATGTTTATACGGAACACTAAGGCTACTAAAGGATGTGGTTGCACCATTCGTAATCGTACGAGTACTTAATTCTTTAACTTTTTCTGAATCAAATATCCCTCCAAAGGCAACGAACGTTTCATTTTCTAATTCCCGGCGACATAGCTCCAAAGCTGAATTGTAGGAGCATACATTACCATTCCCATAAATATCTCTTCCATTACAATCGCGCAGTTTAAACCTGATCCCCGGAGAAAGATATTGCCGTAACCATTCTCCTTTTTCATATATTTTTTCGAAATATTCAATAACAGTTTTTTTTAAAAACTCTTTATCTGTAAAATTAAAATCTTGTTCAACGGCTTCCACGACGGCCTTCATATATACATCCTTACCATTTTCTTGGTTATAATATGGAATTTTTTCAATAATTTTTTTCAAGTAACCGGGATGGGTAAGTGGTTTAGCTAATTCTATAATATCTATAATATTGTTTTGAATATGCGTAGGTTTGATAGGGGGTACCTTAAATTCCCTTGAATTTGCGTCGACATTTTCCAAATACCTTACTAGATGCTGATCAAGTCCTAAATTTGTATCCGGAGCACTACTTAATTTATTAAATTCTTGATAACTTTTTTTTTAAATCATCATCGCTAAGGTTCAGATGTGACTTACAAATTTCAGTTGTTTTTCGTTGAATGGCGACTTGTTGTAGGGCGATAGCGGCATGCAAAGCAGCCATATTAGGAAAGTCTTCCATATGGGCCATATTATTTTCAAATGCCCCATACTTCCCTCCCAATATCTCCAACAGTTCTTGGGCTATGATTTCTTTAGCCGTCCAATTGCATTGATTTTCAGCAACATCTAAATCATATTTCAAATCAATTATCCCTTTAAAAGGATTTTTACTGTATTGCACCGAATTGATACATGGACATTGGGGGCGATAGCATCGGTAGGACAGGTTAGGAGCGCCAGCAAAAATAATATTGGGATGTTGTTTTTCGAATGTTTGATCAAGATATTTAGATACATCGGGAGCTATAAGAGTAGAATTACCATATTGTTTACCATCTTGCTGAGGTTTTGTATTTCCTTGAAAAGATTCCGGTTCTGTTCCTGTGAATACTTTTTTAGAATTTAATTTATTAGTATTATTATAGAAAGTATAAGCGATTGCGATCATTGCAGTTGTCGCTATGGCGGTACTTACACTGGCCAAGATAATTTTTTTTACCATCGATGTTTTCCAAATCTCTTCCGCCACCTCCAAAGGATCATAATCTATTTCCTTTGAATAAATTAAACGAAAAAGTTTTTTATTATATGTAATCCATTCATTAATTTCATTCCATGCATCTGCACTTTTTATAGTAGGTAGGCTATTTTGTGGTGTTTTACTAGAATTAAATAAATTAGTTTGTGGTATTTTCTGATTTAGTCCAGTAAAAACCGATAATAAGCTACCTATAATGAATGTAAACATAGCGCTAATAATTATTTTAATTTTCCTTACAATGTCAATATGTTTGTTTAAAGTAATTTTTATAAAAATAGTTATTCTGTTATATGTTTTTCATTTTTAGTAATTGGCGAGACGAAAATTAGTGTTGAAAATTTTTTCAGTATATTAATAAAGTAGGTTCAATTATATGGAGAGTTTTAATAATGTGGTGATAGAGACGATTATGAATAGGAGTAGCGTGCGTTCTTATAAAAGTGATCAGGTAAACGACCAGGCTTTAGGTGTTATATTGAAATGTGGAATACAGGCCCCTAACGGTTGGAATCATCAGCCATGGGATATCGTTTATGTGCAAGACAAAACGTTTCTCGATGAACTTAATTTGGCAATTACTGGCAATTCGGGTAGCAGTGTATTCTATCATGCGCCGACGGTTGTATTTATATCGGGAGATAAAAGGGATGACTATTACGCTTCAGATTGTTCGCTTGCCGCCCAAAATATGGTAATTGCAGCCAGTTCTTTAGATATTGGAAGCTGCATTATCGCCTATCTTACCGATTTTTTAAATAGCGAAAAAGGACAAAAATATAAGACCCAATTGAAAATTCCGGAGGGCTATGAAGTATGTGTATCTGTGGCATTGGGGTATGCGACGAGTATGACTCATTCGCCGGGACCTAGGGATGCAAATAAAATCCGCAAATACTAAACGCAAAGCGGATTTTACATTTTCTGAGCGAAATTTTTATTACTAAGGATATAAAATTACACGCCGAAAAGCTTATTATGGATTGGGGAATATGAGTGTAGAAGGACTGGGAGACGTTTAATTTTAGTAAAAAGAGCGTTAATCAATATGGAGCTGTTGCCATCGTTTTAGCGCCCATTGATAAATAGTTGATTTAAAGCACTACTTTTAAAAAGTGAGGGAAGTTGGGTGAATAAGAAAATATTTTTATTTTTCAGAAAAAATGGTACATGCGAGTCTTTGGGAAGTTTTAGAAAAACAAATTGAGATAAATGGCATTAAGATTGATCGGCCAAAAGGGAGAGCGCATCCCCGTTTCCCGGATTTAATTTACCCGATTGATTATGGTTATATTCCGAATACCACTTCAGCCGATGGTCAAGGGATTGATGTATTTTGTGGAACATTAGGGAAGAGAGAAATTGTTGGTCTAATTTGTACATTTGATAGAATAAAAAAGGATGCGGAGATTAAAATATTATATGCTTGTGCGGAGGAAGAAATTCAAACCGCGATGGTAATGTTGACCCATGCGCCTATGCACGCATTATTGGTTCGCCGTTGAGGTAGGGTTATAAGTATGTTCTTATTTTAATCATAAATAAATATTATTTTTATTCCATTACTAAATTTTTTTTATTTTTTGCTTGCATGGCGTAAAAATTTGTATGAGTATATAAAGCTATGGACATATTAAATAATAAAATAAAAAATGTTACATGTTTGATTTCTGGCAGTCTTCTAATGGCCACGGCATTTGCTGGTAAGCTTTGGACCGAGGTAGAAAACGATGCTATAATTAATAATCCTGATTCATCAGATAGGGTGCTATCGCAATTATTTCAGTTGAAGAGTAATGGTAGATCAGAGAGGGCTATTCGAACTCAACGATTGTCGCTGGCTAAAAAGTATCCTGATCGTAATCTGCTGAAACGCGATGCTTGTCAGTCATGGGGCAGCGAAGAAGATCAGATTATAATTGACTATGGCGCCGAAGAAACAGACGCAGAACTTACTCGACGGTTGTCTGGTAGGACAGAGGAGGCTATTCGAAATCGACGATTCATTCTGGACAAAAAGTATCCTGGTAATAATCTGCGGAAACGCGATGTTTATCAGCCCTGGAAAGACGAAGAAGATCAAATTATAATTGATAATGGCGCCGAAATGACAGACGCAGAACTTGCGATAATGCTTAATAGATCGGAGGAGGGTATTAGAAATCAACGATTGTGGCTGGCCGAACAGTATCATGCTCTTAATCTGCGGAGACGCGATGTTTATCGGCCCTGGGGCAAGGAAGAAAATCAAGTTATAATTGATCATGGTGCCAAGATGACAGCCGCAAAACTTTGTCGACAGTTGCCTGGTAGGACGGAGGTGGCTATTCGAAATCAACGAAGGTTGCTGGCCAAAGATCATCCTGATATCAGATATCAAAAAAAGAACTAAGGCGAGGAACGCATGATTAAGGTTTTAATCTTAGTGATAAAGGGGTAAGTTTTTGGCCAATTGGTTCAGTTCGAAAAAGCTTGCTTAGTTAAACTATAG
>JAITNS010000089.1 GCA_031290315.1 Puniceicoccales bacterium | reverse complement strand
ATAGTTCGAATGGGATACCACTTAATATCCAATCGCCTAGGCAAAACAAAGCTGCGGGTTTGGGGATACCTTCACCCTTACAAACGATTACTTTGGAGCGTAAAGTTAGTGGTAGAATTATAAAAGATTTGGCAACAAAAAATTATTTCCCAGGACAGAAAGAGAAAATTACAGAGGTATTAGTGGGCGGGGACCCCATTTTATTTATAAATACAGAGAACAATCACTGTATATTGTACGATGGAAAAGGCGTTTTTTCAGTGTACGACGATAGTAAACTTTTAATTCGTGGAAAGCCTTATACAGTACTGATGGATTCTAAAACCTTTATACAATCTTTGCGATATTTACAAAGTCTCATGCAAGAATCATTAAATTTACCAGCCAACACTTTCGCTGCTTATCCCACCCCAATAGAAGATGGAGCGAAAACGCAGCTCGCTGTAATCAAAATTGAAGCTGAAGAAAGAGCCAAAATCGAAGGAACGAAATGGGCAGAAATTATGAAAGGATTTAAAGATATAATTCTAGAAGGAATCCCTAAAATTTGGGATCTTTTCATGCAACTTGTAAAAACAAAAAATGAAGAAGAAGTATCTCCTGAAGATACGGAAACTACTCAAAATGCGAAAACTCCTCCGGCGAAGAAAACTCGAGGTAAGAAGAAATAAAACAGTATATTTTAGTATTCTTATTTTATTTAAAACAAAACGAAAAAGCAAATGTAAACAATTAGATTGGGGGTGCGAGCGAAGGGGTTCGAACCCTCAACATCCACCTTGGCAAGGTGGCACTCTGCCAATTGAGTTACGCTCGCAAAATAGCTTTATATACCATTATAATTTCCCCTTTTCAGTCAAGAGGAAAAGGGATTTTTTCCTACTTAACTCCTCTATTTAAGTAGCCAATTATTGGCAAAAATTAAATCCCATATTTTTTTAGTTTAATTATGGGATGCGAAAAAATAACTATTACTCTTTATTTTTAAGGAAGCGTTTAAATTTTTTTTGTCCTTTTGGGGAGAGTCGATCTATAAATAATTTCCCTTCGAGGTGATCAAATTCATGTTGCATACAGCGCGCTAATATACCGTTGCATTCGATTTTTTGTGCTTCCCCTTTTGAATTTTGAAATTCTACCTCAATGCTTTCAAAGCGTTTCACATCGTACCCAAAATCAGGAATAGAAAGACAGCCCTCACGGGCAACACATTCTCCTTTTATTTTTACAATTTTAGGATTACAAACATAGAGTGGCATGATTGAGGTAGGGGCGACACGTTTATCATTATGCATACAAAAATCATTTTGAATATTATTATATTCGGATATATCGATAACGCAGCAACGGATTGCTAATCCAAGTTGTTGTGCAGCGATACCGATACCCTCATTTGTTTTCATAATTTTATACATTTCGTTGAGAAGATCGCTTAATTTTGAAGAAAAATCAGTAATAGGGCTACCGATGGTACGCAAGATGGGTTCTCCTATAACATAAATTTTTCCGTTAATTTTATAATTCATAGAATGATTCTTCAGGTTGAAGAAAACAAAATAAGTTGCAAATAAAAAACATTGTTTTAGAATTGACGACAACTGAAGAACATTAGAAATTAATTTATCGATATTTCTGTGCGAACGCGACATTTTTCAAAATATATTTTAGGATTTGTTATTATTTTTGTCTTTTTATTGGTGGCAATTATCAGGCTTCGGCGCCATCCCTATTATCAGCAGAATATTGCATTGGGGGCGGTAGCGCCGAATTGGGAGTATTGGTTTGGAACGGATCGCCTAGGGCGCGATCTATTCTCGCGGGTTATCTATGCTTGTTATATTTCTCTATCGATTGGCATTGTAGCGACCTTCTTAACGGTTAGCTTTGGTACTTTTTACGGTATTATTTCGGGATATTGTGGGGGAGGAATTGATTTAATTTTAATGCGTATTATCGATGTTTTATACCCTATTCCTCTGACGCTCATCGTTATTTTACTGATGGTAATTTTAGGCAAGCACAGTTGGGTATTATTTTTTGCGATTAGTATTGTAGAATGGATGACGACGGCACGGATCATACGTTCGGAGGTACTGAAAGTTAAGGAGAGTGGATATATACAAGTAGCGAAGCAGTTTGGGCAGAAGGAATTGAGAATTATCAAGCGACATGTATTACCGAATATTATGGGGATTATTATCGTTTGTTTTATTATTACATTACCGGGGGTAATTGTATTGGAATCATTTTTAAGTTTTTTAGGGATAGGGATACAGCCGCCGAAGAGTTCCTTAGGGATTTTGATTGCGGAGGGAGCGAAGTGTATGGCGACCTATCCTTGGCAAATATTTTTCCCTTCAGCGATTTTTGTTTTCATTATATTAGCATTAACGATTTACGGTGATCGTCTCAGGAAGTAAGGGTAGGAAATGAGATAAGACACCTTGGCGGTGTCTTTGGCAATGATTTTTTAGCTTTTATAAAAAAAATTGCTCAAAATCTTCATAAAAGTCTTCTTCTGAAAAGAAACGACCTTTTTCCTTTAATTTCTGTACTGCTAAAATAAAAATTGCTCAAAATCTTCATTTCCCTTTAATTTCTGTACTGCTAAAGCTTTCCTTACTGGTAATTGTTCTTCACTTATGATTCCTTTATCTAGTAGGTAGTTGATAATCTTTTCATTATTGGACGTAAGAGCTAGATCCAAAAATGAATAGCCATCTCCATCTTCTACATGAACGTCAGCTCCGTTATTAATAAGGAAGTCTATCATATTTGTTGTTTGATCTTCTGTTATAAATTTGCCATCAATTTTACTTTCGATTGCACCAAGGGCCTCATTTAAAGGAAGCACGCCATTAGAAGTCTGTTCGTTAGGCGTTCATCCCGAGTTCAAGGCATTGTTGTATGAGCGGATAATCTTCTTCCATTGCAGCCATAACAAAAATCTCTTGATCTACATCATTTTTTAGCACATCAGAAATAAAAGTTTCTTTTT
>JAITNS010000069.1 GCA_031290315.1 Puniceicoccales bacterium | reverse complement strand
TAAGTTAATCGTAACAATACGCAAAACAGTTCCTAAATATGGGGACTGTTCCTGTTTTTGAAAATAAAAAAAATACTTTTATAAAAATAATTTATTTTAAAATTTTCACTTGACTATTTGTGAAGCTTCAATAAATTAATCGGCATAGTGAAATAAAGATTTCTTAAAAAATGGGATGGAAATGGAAAGAAAGTTAAAAGTAATATCATTATTGTGTTCGCGAGACATGCGAGATATAAATAGGAATAAATTCTGTGCTATTGGAGATTATTTAACAACCACTCAAGTAAGTCGAGGAAAAGACTCCCTAGGGCAAGTAAGTTTCTCCCAAGAAATATTCTGCGAAATTATTAATGAATAAAGCTTAGGGACGATGTGGGTTAGTTTATTAACTGATTTAAAATGATAAGGAAATTTGTATTAAAATAATATAAGTAGGTATTAATAATTTAAGAAATTAATCGGTAAATGACCAGAAAATGAAAAGGAATGGACAGTATAATAAACAAAGGAGAGTAAATCAAGATCTTCTATTGGGGTATATAAATTGTCAATCATTCCAATACCCTGGCCATGGGCCAAGCTCAATGTTTAATCTTGAGCAAAAAAAAATGAATTTTTTTCAATAAAGGATATAAATATGGAAAATAAATATAAAATAATATCATTATCGTTATTATGTTTGCTAAATGCAAATGTAAATGCATACTGGGATGGAGATTTGGAAGCGCTTAAGCGTTCTCATGATGACTCTAATATTAGAAGGATGCCTGGACGGAAGGCAACTAAAGCTCCTACAAGGTTTAACCCGGAGAAAAGGGCGCAGAAATTGCAGTATTCGGCGAGTGATTTAAGAGAATTAAAAGATATAGAGATGATAGAAAAAGTTGGCGGAAATGGCTATAAAAGTTTTGTAGAAAATTTATTCCAAAATCAAGAAAGAGAAAGAAAACAACAAAAAGAACGCTTAGGTGAGCAAGGGCCAGTTGGTTGGCAAGAGCCAGCTAGTGAGGAACTAGTTGATGATAAAAAGTTAAATGAAGAATCGTTGAAAAAGTTTAGGGAAATAATCGCGGAAAAGACAAAAGAAAATGAATCTCTGAAAGTTGCATTTAATCGATGGCGAGAGAAATTTAATAAGATGCAGAGGGATAATGATCAGTTGCGAGCGCAAGTAGAAAAGTTACAAAATTCGGGCGGTGGATCGTCACGGCAAGAAGGATCGCGGCAGCAATCTCGGGGCGATGTAGTGAGATCGCAGAGAGAAAGAAGAGTGTCGGAAGAAGGAGCGCCGCCGCCGCCACCACGAGTCGAACCACGAGTCGATGTAGTGGAGCCAGAAGATGGAGGAGTGCCGCCGCCGCCGCCGCCTCCTCCTCCGCCACCGCCGCCTCCTCCACCGCAGAAGACGCCATCAGCAGTTTTTTCAATGAGGCAGGGGCCGGCGCCGGAGGAGACGCCTCAACTCAGCCATCTTGACTTGATTAAAACAGGGCAGTTCGCGTTAAGGAAAGTAGAAGAAGGAGATGCAAATGATCCAAAGAATAGAGAAGGAATGGGTCCACAACAACCACTCACCCATTTTGACTTGATTAAAGCAGGGAACTTTCAGTTAAAGAAAGTAGTAGAAGGAGATGAAAATGATCCAAAGAATAGAGCAATAGTAAAACCAAAGAAAGAGCCAGAACCGGATTCAAATACGCTGTCATTAATGGAAATACTGCAAAATGCATCAGCAGTCAGAGAAGCTGTAGCTAAGAGCGCGAGCAATACACTCGACGAGAGCTCCTCAACAACAGAATGGGGCTTCTGATAGCTGCGATGAATCCGAGAAGCCACCAACAACAGAATGGTAATCGCTTGTAAATTGTAAAAATATATAAAGCAGACAAAACAGTCCGTAATTGCGCGGACTGTTTTCGTCTGGAAAAATAAATAAAAAATTCTAAAAATAAATTACTTCCGTAAAAATAAATTATGTTACAATTATTGCTTGACAATTTATGAAGCTTTAATAAATTAATCGCCATAGTTAAATAAAAAATTTCAACAAAGGATGTGGAAATGGAAAATAAATGTAAAGTAATATCGTTGTCGTTATTGTGTTTGCTGAATGCTGATACAAATAAATTATATGGAATCGCAGGTAATTATTACGAAAATTATTTCGAGCCACCTTATGGTAATGAGCCTGAGCAGTATTTAGACTGGAGGTATGCAGCAGAACAACTGAAAAATAGAAAGTCGGGTTGGGGATATGCAGCACAACAACCGGAAAGTAAAAAAATATCACGCAGAAATATTGTGCGACAAAAACCAGAGAAATCTCGAACTCCTTTTTTGGAGAAAACTAGAAAAGGAAAATTGCCGCCAGGAAGAAATGTGCTATCCAACCAACCGATATATCCGGAAGCAATGATATATCAAAAACCATATAAAAACCCAATGGCATATCAGGGACCGATATACCAAGAGCAGCCGGTATACCAGGCCCCCAAAGGTACGATGAAAAGAAACGTCAGAAGAAGTTCGCTTGTGAAACAAGTCCGAAAAGGATCAGGGGCAGCGCCGAAAGTCCCAGCGGTATCTTCAAAAATTGATAACGATATCAAATCCTTACAAAGTAAGCTAGAAAGCCTTACACAGCGAGTCGAGAATCTAGAAAAAGCAATACCAACAGTGAAAGGGAAAAAAGTCACTAGGAAAGTAAAGCCAATAGAAAAAGAAGTAAAATCAATGGCAAAAACAGTAGAGGCAATAGCAAGCACAGCAGATGTTCCAGTAGATGTCGTAAAAGACGCATTGATGTTAGCGGCACAGGCCGGACTTCCACCAAGTGTCCTAAAAGACGCAGTAGCATTGATGTCCCAATCAGAAGTTGCACCACCTGATGAGTCACCAGTTATGTTACAGGAAGCCGTACCACATATTTCGCGAGAAGAATTGTATAACGGTACTTATGATAATAATGGAGATCTTCTTTCAAATGAACAATTAATACAGTATAATGTTGTCTCTAAATCATCGAATCAAGAAGAAGCAGCAGGTATACCGCCTCCTCCTCCTCCGCCGCCTCCTCCTCCGCCGCCTTTGTTAGGGTTAGATGGCAAGATTTCAAGGGTCAGGGAGAAGACAGAAGAAGAGCGGCGTCAAGAGGAACCTGATGATGTGAGAAGAGCCAGATTTGAAAAAAATTTGAAGGAAAATTCTTCTAATTTGGATTCGCACGATTTGATGCTTCAGCTGATGAAAAAGAAACATGAACAGTTAGCGCAAAAGAGTTCTGAAAATAAACCACAATTCGATAAAGCACAACTCGTAGAAGATTCTTTAGCGAAAGATGCAGAACTAGTTGAGAGGATTAGGAATGCAACAAGCCAAGGCGCTAATTTGGATGAGATTGTTAAAGATATTGTTGAAAAAATTGAGGAATTTAAATGTCCATCAGAAG
>JAITNS010000098.1 GCA_031290315.1 Puniceicoccales bacterium | reverse complement strand
TTCAAAGAATAATATTCTTTGAACAATTCCTTTGGCCAGGGGATTCATCCCCTGGCCCTTGATTGCGGCCCGGTATTGTGCGAATAGCAGAATACCGGGCCGGTACCAGGTCAAGGAGTCCGTGACTCCTTGCAGGGCATGGGACGGAGCCCCATAACAAATAAGGGCTGCTCGCCCTTATGATCCTCGCCAGGAAACAATGTTTCCTGGACCTGGGAACCGCCCTAGATCACGTGCAACGCACGTGTTCCAGGGCGAATCAATTCCCGGCTAGGTTGGTTAAGTTCAAAGAATAATATTCTTTGAACAATTCCTTTGGCCCTAGATTAGATGCCGTTGGCATCTAATCTAGGGCCATAAAGGAGGTCCAGGGGATCCATCCCCTGGCAGGGCATGGGGCGGAGCCCCATATAGCTTTCAAAAAAAACATTAATTTAATTTTGGAAAACGTTGAGCAAAATCGTGTGCCTTTTCAAATTGATAGGCAACGGAAAGCAATTCATGTTCATGAAATGCTTTCCCGATAAGTTGTAGACCAATCGGCAATCCTGCTTGTGAAAATCCACAAGGGATCGATAATCCTGGCAATCCCGCTAAACTAATCGCAACCGTACAAACATCACTCAAATACATTTGTAAAGGATTATTTAATTTTTCACCGAATTTAAATGCAGTAGTAGGTGCTGTGGGAGATAAAATAACATCGACATCCTGAAATGCTTTAGCAAAATCTTCACAGATACGCGTTCTCACCTTTTGTGCACGAACATAATAAGCATCTTGGTGATCGCTACTTAGAACATAGGTTCCAAGCATAATGCGTCGTTTAACCTCTGCTCCAAATCCTTCTTGCCGTGATTTAAAATAAACATCCATCGCATTACTTGCCTCCGAACTGCGATGTGTATAGCGAATACCGTCGTATCGCGCTAAATTGGAGGAAGCTTCTGCAGTCATCACAATATAGTAAACGGGAATTGCATAGGGTGTATGGGGTAAGGAAATGTCTACAATTTGGTAATTACTTTTTCGATAAAACTCAATTGTTGTTTCTATTGTTTGTTGTACTTCGACATCGATTCCTTCTGCAAAATATTCTTTTGGAATGCCGATTCGACAGGGCTTATATTCGTCTTTTAAGATCTGAGAATAATCAGGAATTTCTACCTCACAACTCGTCGAATCACGGTCATCGTATCCCACAATTACTTTCAATAACAGCCCTAAATCTGTTACATTATGTGCAAAGGGTCCAATTTGATCCGTAGAGCTTGTGAGGGCTGGCAATCCGTAACGGCTCACAAGGCCGTAGGTCGTTTTTAACCCAGCTATACCGCAACAGGCCGCTGGTTGACGAATGGAGCCTCCCGTATCCGAACCTAAAGCCAATGGCACCTCGCCGGAACATACCGCTGCCGCACTACCACCGCTACTACCTCCAGGAACATATTCCAAATTCCATGGATTACAAGTTTTCTGATAGGCTGAAGTTTCCGTAGAAGATCCCATGGCGAATTCATCTAAATTTAAGCGTCCCAAAAGAACAGCTCCCGCTTGATGTAAATGCTCCGTGACCGTCGCATCATAGGGACTAATATAATGCTCTAAAATTTTACTACCACAAGTCAAAGATTGACCTTTTTCAGCAATAATATCTTTCATACCAATCGGTATTCCATCGAGTGGACTTAATGTCTGGCCTTTTGAACGGCGTTCATCGGATGCTTTTGCCTGTTGGAGAGATTTTTCTTCGTCGAGCGATAAAAATGCTTTCACTTTGGAGTCTACATTTTGGATGCGCTGAATAAAAATTTGTGTTAATTCTAGGGAAGATATGGATTTTTTCGCCAACATCTGCGATAATTCTTTAGCTGATTTAAAAAAAAGTTCTTCCATAATTATTCTACAATTCGAGGGACAATGATTTGATTATTTCTTTGTTCTGGGACGTTCATGAGAGCAGCTTCGACCGAAAAATTGTCGCCCGGCTGATCCTCACGCAAAACATTATTAATTGCCAGTGCATGTAAAGTAGGTTCCACATTTTGAATGTCTACCTCATTTAATTGTTGCATATAGGCGAGCATTGTATCGAGTTGTCCAGGAATTGTTTTTCGTTCCTCCTCCGTTAGTGCAATCCGACATAACATCGCAATATGATCGATATCGATATGTTCATCTGTCATATTACTATTAAAACCTGCATAATGAATACTAAAGGTCAAGTGCGAGTTTCTATTTTTTTCTCAGGCTTGACGTTTTAAGATTTTTATGATTAATATTCTCATTAAATGAATAAACTCCCAATATCACACTCTGGCAGTCAATGGGATTTCATTTCGCCCAATAGTACTATGAAAGAAAAAAATGTATTGCAAATTGATTCCTTGGTCATTGATTATTCCAACAAGCACTTTGGATTGTTTCGAAGAAATCACACTCGGGCAGTCAATGGGATTTTATTTCGCCTAATAGTACCATGAAAGAAAAAAATGTATTGCAAATTGATTCTTTGGTCATTGATTATTCCGGTAAGCATTTTGGATTGTTTCGAAGAAATCATACTCGGGCAGTCAATGGGATTTCATTTCGCCCAATAGTACCATGAAAGAAAAAAATGTATTGCAAATTGATTTCTTGGTCATTGATTATTCCAATAAGCACTTTGGATTGTTTCGAAGAAATCATACTCGGGCAGTCAATGGGATTTCGTTTCGCCCAATAGTACCATGAAAGAAAAAAATGTATTGCAAATTGATTCTTTGGTCATTGATTATTCCAACAAACACTTTGGATTGTTTCGAAGAAATCACACTCGGGCAGTCAATGGGATTTCATTTTCATTACATAAGGGCGAAATTTTGGGAGTCCTTGGCGAAAGTGGTAGCGGGAAATCAAGCCTCCTAAAAGCTATTTGTAGATTTATTCCCATTCAAAAAGGACGTATCTTTATCGATGAAATCGATGTTACTTCCTTCTCTAATAAAAAATTTTTTCCCTATCGAAAAAAGATTCAACTCATCCCTCAAGATTTTTGCGATATTTTTAATCCTAAAATGACAGTAAAAAGGATTTTAACAGAACCCTTGGATGTGCATTTCCCATATCTCACTTCCCGAAAAAAAGAAACTCGTATCATCGAGTTATTGGAATCAGTCGAGCTTGATCGTTCTTTATTGGAGCGTTTCCCGTCCCAATTGAGCGGAGGGCAACGGCAACGATTATCGATCGCACGCGGGTTAGCAGTCGAACCGGAATTGTTGATGTGCGACGAAATTATAAGTGCTTCCGATTTATATACCCAAAAACAAATTTTATTACTCTTGCAAAACCTTAATCGTAAAAAAAATATCGCAATTTTATTTGTTTCCCATAACATCGCCGTCGTTTCCCATCTGTGCCATAATATTATAGTGATGCGTAAAGGTAAGGTGCTAGATTCCGGTACTCCCTATGAAATTTGTAAAACTCCCAAGTCCCTTTATGTTCAATTATTATTAGATTCAGTTCCAAAAATAAAAGCAATTTGAAAAAATATCTACCCTTTGAAATATTACAAAATTTTAAATAATTATGCGCGTAAAAATTATTGGGAAAATTCTTGCGTATTTATAAAAATGTGTTGTATGTATTGGAAAAGTAGGGTTGGTGTATTGGAATTGTATGAGTGATAATATTGGCAATTTATTTTCTGAAACGCGCAAAAGAAAAGGAATATCCCTAGAAGAAGCCGCTGAGATGGTACACATTAAGGCGGAATATTTGGAAGCAATCGAAAATGGAAGCTTCGATTTTATTTTGCCCGATATCTATAAACGTGGATTCTATAAAACATATGCCGGTTTTTTAGGCCTAAATGTAGAAGAAATAATGGCAAAATGCCCCATAAAACCTTTTGAAACTCTCGAGTCTTCCCAAAAACGTCGCGAAATGGTATCGCAAGTCGCTAAAAAAAGTCAAAAAGTCAATCATGAAAATTTGAAAACTTCCTTTTCAGATGATGTCAATGAAATAAGTATCTCTCCCTCAGAACCAAAATTATTAAAAAAAATAATCACTCGTATCCGTGAAACAATTACTTATATCCGTGAAACAATTACACTTAAAACAATGGGCGCTATAGGCCTAGCTGTTGTGCTTGTTTCCCTATTACTCTATATGATAATCGGTATGGTTTCCCATCCAAGTCCACAAATGGTGGCGGTAGTACAAGAAAATGTGGAACCTGTTCAGAAAAAAATTACGATACGGGCGAGCGGCGATATAAAAGTAATGGTTCGAGTAGAAAACAATAAGGAGAAATTATTTTCAGGGACACTGCAAAAAGGAAATGAAAAAATCGTAACCTATACGACGCCTATTCAAATTTATTTTGATAGGGGAGAATTTTTAGTTATCGAGTTGACAAATGGGGAATATTTACACCCAGATTCTGGCCGCGGCGGTATTCAAATAAAATAAATCTTCTCTTATATTAGGGCACTATATATGGGGCTTTGCCGCTTGTTATAGGGCTCCGCCCCAAACCCCGCCAGGGGATGGATCCCCTGGAGCTGCTTGTTATGGGACTCCGTCCCATGCCCTGCAAGGAGTCACGGACTCCTTGACCTTTTATTAGCCCAATAATTATGTATATTATACATAATTATTGGGCTACAATCAA
>JAITNS010000064.1 GCA_031290315.1 Puniceicoccales bacterium | reverse complement strand
TTTTTAATAATTTTCATTTAATTAACGATCAAGTACATTTTCGTGCAAATTGTTTCCTCTAGTAATTTAGCAATTTCATCACAAAAATCAACCCAAGAAAATATTACATTATAATTCTTCAGCGCAAGCTTGTCGATTACTGCATTATGATACATAAGTATTATATTATAAAAAAATGAATTAAATATTTTAAAAAATATATTTGACATTATAAAGATATAGTATGGATTAAAAGCACCATGAAAAATATATATAAATTAGTTGTACCGTTTTCATACGTACTTTTTGTTAATAACATATCCTTCGGGAGTCTTAACCCAAAGGTAGTATATTATCCATCATTACTAGAATTAATAAAGGATGCAGATACTTTTTCAATTCCAGTTACATCGGATAGAAGAAAATTTTTGCCCCTGAATCAGTTTTCTAGACTATTCGATGAAAACCCTGCATTCAATGATAAAGATGGATTCTATCGTTTATATCATGCCTGGAGTCAGAAAGTGCAAGATGCAAAAGCCGAACTTAAAGAACTAAATAGAGTACTTCAATCTCATTGCAAGAATCCAGGAGCCTACTTTTGGAAGAGAGAGACTCCGGCTTTAACAATGCCTGCCAACAAAGCGACTTTGCTTTTGTTTACCAACAAAGCGACTTTGCTTTTGCCTGCCAACAAAGCGACTTCGTCTATCGTAATGCCTGTTAATATAGATAAATCCATACAAGATCGTTTTACTGAACTAATTAATCAGTTAAATCCGATAGTCAAAAGTATGCAGAGATTCTTTCCAAGTCTTAAGCTTATAAATTTTTTAGATAATCTTACCAAATGTAATCATATAATCCATGAAACACTTTTTGTTAGAATTAATAACTTACCTAAATGTTTAGACGCAATCAGTAATGCCATGAAAGATGCGGAAGTAATTTTAGCGCAAGTTGGCAATCAACCTCGAATAAACATTAGTCTACGTCCAATATTACACATATTAAGGAAACATTTCCCGAAGGAGGACGAGGACGAGGATAACATCTTCTTTAGGCCTATGGAGGAATTATTTACCATGCTTACATTTTCCTATGATTTAGAGGAAGAGGAATGCCGAGATGATATTATATTAAGTAAATTTCTCAAATCTTGCCTATACCATACGGAAGCAATCATTACCAAAGACAGTGCAGATGAAGCTAATGCAACCGATATCCTATTTTTTGTGAAATTTAATACACCCATTGGCTTTTTTGCAAACTCAGATGAGGAAATGTTTATCATAAAAATTATTTTCGAATACAACAAAGTATTACAACAACTCCGTTTAAAATCTGCTTTTCCTTGTTCCGAGCAAAAATTCCTAGGAGAAATTAAAAAAGCGCAAGATACAATAGGACTTGTTTTTTCTCGCGATGAATAGATGAGAAAATTTCTATCGAATTGTGATATCGTGTTATAATATTTCACAAGCATTATGAATGGTGGCGAGGGGCGGAATCGAACCGCCGACACAAGGATTTTCAGTCCTCTGCTCTACCGACTGAGCTACCTCGCCTCCACGGCTATACTTCTACAACCATCATTCTACCTGTCAATTGTTTTTTAAGAAAAATTCAGCCAAAAACAAATATCCATAAGCAATTCCCATGTAAAATGTCCGTCGAATTTTAGTCATGAATATTATACTTGACTTCCATTTCTTTTTTTGATCTCTAGGAAACAGTGCCGATATTCTTATTCTTTTCCCCATTGATCTTCATAGTTAGTTTCTTCGATTGCGTACCCGACGAATATATTTTATGGAATTTTGATTTAACAGAAAAAGGCAAATATTAAAATGTATCCCTCTCCTTAAAAGTGAAAAATATTTTTTTATGGAATTGCAAAAACTGTATTTCTTCTACTTCTAAGGTTGTGAAAAAGTAATTATTATGAATCACCATCCATTTTATCGATTTTTAAATGCCATTTTTTTAGTTGCTGGCATGTCGATTGGTGCGAGCGAACTTGGCTTACCTGTCGCGTTGCGCTACTGTGGCTATTTACCGGCTGTCGTTGGAATGGTGGGGATTTATATTTGTATGCTTGCATCGGGTATTTTACTGGCACGACTCTTCGTGGCAGAAAGGCAGCGCGATTTACCGGCGCTCTTTCAACAACAGCTTGGCACAATTGGCGCCACATTGTTTAATGTGAGTTACTTTTCGCTTGCTTTTTGTCTCCTCGTAGCGTATTGGAGTGGCCTTCAGAGTATTTTAAATAATTTTGGCATTGGTCTAACGATTTTTGCCATAGGGGTTTTGATTTACTATTGCCTACGCTATAATTTTAAATTGCTGTATTCTTTAAATAACATACTTTCCATTGGGCTTGTCAGCAGTTTTATTGTTCTTGTTACCGCTAGTTTTCGGACTGCTAATAGTTTAGAGTTTTGGGATAGGGCTTATTGGTTACAATTACCGCAAAGTTTACCGCTTATTTTATGTAGTTTTGGATATCACCAAGTTATTCCGATGGTATGCAAGCAGCTCAATTACAATACTTTAGTTATCAATTGGGCACTTTTGATTGGGACATTTCTCCCATTAATTTTCAACATTATCATTTTAACGATTGGGTTTCGATTATTTTCCGTAGAAGAATTATCGGAAGCAGCACGATTAGGGCTACCTATTTTTGTACTTCTTAAGGAACATTTTAATTCTAATTTTTTCGTACATACAGGCCAAGGGTTTTCATTTTTTGCCATTGTAACGTCCTTACTGGGGGTTTCGATGGCGATGCATGGTGCGTTAAATGATATATTGTCTAAGAAAAAGGTGTTACGGCAATCGACGGAATTACTAATTATTTTGCCATTATTTATTGCAGTTATGAATCCAAAACTATTTTTTATTGTTTTAGGGATTGCTGGGGGTATTTTTGGTAATCTTATGGCGGGGTTATTACCCGTTACTCCTTTTTTAAAAGCGAGTTATTTTCGTTTGCGCTACTTATTATTGTGGCTCATTTTTATTATTATTTTCATTTTAGAATGCATAAACTTATATCATTTATGAAATTGAATAATGGCACTTCTAGATTGAAAAAGGAAGTATTTTTTTATCATATATTTCTGTGAAAATTTTGATTGCGATTATTTTTAGCTGGGTTTGTCCTGCCTTATGGGCAAACTCCTTTCCTATTCCCTTAGATATTTACGGCCCATCAAATCCTTCTGAAAGTTTGCTACATATTTTACTATCACGCATTAGAGTTGTTCCGTTTAATTTTTTCGCGACACTTATTTTCTTTTTCGCAATCATCCATACTTTTTTTGCTCCTTATTTCTCGAATTTAGCACATCGCTTCCACGAAGACACACCGAAAGATAAGATGTTAGCGGCATTATTTCATTTTTTAGGGGAAGTGGAAGTAATTTTTGGGCTCTGGATAATTCCTTTGGTGATAGTAATTTTTTGTTTTTACGGTTGGCATGGGGTAACTTCATATTTTAGCGCAGTCAGCTACATCGAGCCTATGTTTGTGGTAGTAATTATGGCAATTGCTGCCAGTCAACCGGTCCTCTATTTCGCCAGATTTTGCATGCAAAAAGTCGCTTCGATTGGGAAAAATACGCCATGCGCATGGTGGTTTTCGATTATCATTATCGGTCCTTTGTTAGGTTCTTTTATTACGGAGCCAGCCGCAATTACAATCTCCGCCTTCCTCCTAGCGCAACAATTTTACCAACTCCAACCTTCGCTTATTTTTCGATATGCGACATTGGGGCTATTATTTGTCAATATATCCGTTGGTGGGACGTTGACTCATTTTGCGGCGCCACCGGTATTGATGGTTTCAGGTAAGTGGCATTGGGATACGCTTTACATGTTTACGCATTTTGGTATACGGGCAATCATCGGAATAATTCTCTCTACTATTACTTATTGGTTAATTTTTCGGAAAGAATTTGAACATCTAAGGCAGCGCTCTTTACAAATCGTGACAAAACAATCGGAGGTTTACATTCCCAAATGGGTTATTGCTATTCATTTATTTTTCTTAGCGTGGACCATTTTTAACATTCATACGCCAGCACTTTTTATTATAGGGTTTCTTTTCTTTTTTGGATTTACAAAAATTACAGAGATATATCAGACATCGATTTCCTTAAAGTCGCCGATTTTGGTTGGATTTTTTTTAGCGGGATTAGTGACGCATGGCGGATTACAGCAATGGTGGATCGAACCGCTCCTAGGGGGAATGAATGAAACGTGTCTATTTTTAGGCTCTACGATTTTAACGGCTTTTAACGACAATGCGGCTATTACTTATTTATCATCACTAGTACCGACTATTTCGGCAAATGTAGCATTACAGCATGCGGTTGTATTTGGGGCGGTTACGGGAGGAGGGTTAACGGTGATTGCCAATGCTCCGAATCCCGCAGGTCAATCTATTTTACAAGAATATTTTCCGCAAAAAATTTCCCCCATAAAATTATTTTTTAGCGCCCTAATTCCTACTATTATACTTGGGTGTTGTTTCAGCTATCTATAATTACGTTTCATCGCTAAAAAAAATTTATTTAATTATTGCTTTCACTTAAGAATTGCATTATTCGCTTTTTGTCTTCTATTCTATTTTATTCATGAAATATATTATAAAGTATTTTTTAAATGTTATTTTTTGTACCCTTACAATTTTCACTTCGGGATGTTTTCAACGAAAAGATAATGTTTTGAGAATTGGTAACAGCGTTGAAGCATCGACTTTTGATCCTAATTTTGGTTCTAGTCTCCAAGAAGCAAATATTATCTTTGAGCTTTTCGAGGGCCTGCTAGTTGCCGATGGTAAAACTTTACAACCTTTACCAGGCATGGCACAATCTTGGACGCGTTCGTCCGATGGCTTGGAATATACTTTTATTTTACGGGACAATATTTTTTGGACGAATGGGGATGCGGTTACGGCTGGGGATTTTGTCAATACTATTGAGCGCGGGCTTTCTAAAGACATCGCTTCCCCTTGGATCGATTTATATTTCGTATTAAAAAATGCTCAGCGTTGTTATCATAATGAAGTACCTTTTTCAGAAGTGGGGGTCGAAGTTATATCTCCAAAAATTCTTAAATTTACACTTGAGCATCCAACAGACTATTTCCTATCTCTACTAACCCATTGGGCATGGTCTCCTATTAATCGTAAAAATATCGAACAATTCGGTAATTTTTTTGACCGCAACAACCGTTGGACAAGGGCAGAAAATATTGTTACAAATGGCCCTTATTTACTAAAATCTCACGAGATTGGCAACAAAGTAGTTTTACAGAAGAATGAAAGATATTGGGATGCCCATAATATAAGCATCGACCAGGTTGAATTTTTTGGTGCTATTGAGCCTTCGACGGAGGACCGTATGTTTAGGACAAAGCAACTGGATATCACGGAAAGTGTTCTTCCCGATAAGATCTCTTTATATCGTGAGCAAGGTACACTACAATCGACAGCTGCTTTAGGCAGTTCTTTTTATTGGTTTAATTGTCAAAAAAAGCCTTTTAATGATATACGAGTACGCAAAGCCCTGAGTTTAGCGATCGATCGTAGGGCGATAGGTGAATTGCGGAAACGCGGTCCAGGATTTGAAGCCTATGCGCTTGTACCTCCGGGAACGATGTACTATAACTCACAACCTTTATTTCAAGAGGATGTTGAGTATGCTCGACAATTACTTGCTGAGGCAGGGTATCCAGATGGTAAAGGTTTTCCGGAATTTACAATTCTTTACAATACCAGTGAAAGCTGGAGAATGATTTCGGAAGCTGTCCAAGACATGTGGCGAAAGAATTTGAATCTCCACGTCCATTTACAAAGTACTGAATGGGGAGTATTTTTAAATGACCGGCGTCATCATTCCTTTGATATTTGTCGTGGAGGATGGATTGGGGATTTTAATGATGCGACGACATTTTTGAATTTACTTTGCTTCCAAAATAACAACAATCATGCTCAATGGAATAATGCGACTTACAATCAGTTATTATTGCAAGCTTCCCAGGAAAATGACTCCAATCGTCGCTCGAAAATTTTAGCGGAAAGCGAAGTTCTAATAATCGATGAAATGCCTATTATTCCACTTTATTTTGATTCCCATTGCCATTTAGTATCTCCACGCATCGATGGTTGGTACTCAAATATTCTCGATTGGCATCCCTTAAAGTTTGTTTCTTTTAAATGAATTGGGATAAAATTTTAATAAATGGGAAAGAATTTTATTGCGAGAAAGGTATGGAGTTGTTTTAATTAGGACAATGTTTGGCAAAAAATCCAAGAATTCCCAATCGCAATATATTCTTGAGTTTGAAAAACCATTGCGAGAGCTACAGAAGAATCTCGATGAATTAATAGAACGTTCCCAGGGAGCGAAAGTCGATATCTCTTGTGAAATTAGTGCTTTGGAACAAAAAATTGCGAGCGAAGAGCGTCATATCTTCGCGAATCTTTCGACCTGGCAACGTATCCTCATCGCACGCCATCCCGATCGCCCCTACTCCCTAGATTATATTCATAATATATTTTCTAATTTTCAGGAATTACATGGCGATCGGTTATTTGGCGACGATCGTGCGATTATTGGTGGATTTGCGATGCTCAACGATGAACCTATATTGGTTATAGGGCAGCAAAAAGGACGATCATTAAATGAAAACATCGAATATAATTTTGGTTGTCCATATCCGGAAGGTTATCGGAAGGCTTTACGGTTAATGAAATTGGCAGAAAAATTTTCGTTGCCCATTATTACTTTTGTCGATACGGCCGGCGCTTATCCTGGAATTGGATCGGAAGAACGACATATCGCCGAAGCAATTGCTATCAATTTGCGTGAAATGGGCCAACTCCAGACGCTTATTCTCTCGGTTATTATCGGAGAAGGGGGATCCGGTGGAGCTTTAGGGATTGCGGTATCTGATCAAGTCCTCATTCTGGAAAATGCTTATTATTCTGTCATATCTCCCGAAGGCTGTGCTGCTATTTTATGGAAAGATCGCAAATTTGCTCCAGAAGCGGCTGAAGCACTACAACTTTCGCCAAAAAATTTAATTAAATTTGGTATCGTTGAGGAGATTATTCCCGAGCCACTCGGTGGTGCCCACCGCAATCCCAATGTCACTTTTTTATCAACTAAAGAAGCCATTCTTCGGCATTTGAAAATCCTTAAAAAATTATCCCCGAAACAATTGTTAGAAAAACGCTATAATCGATTTCGGAATATAGGGATCTTTACCGAAGGATAGCCTAGGTATTATATTGAGAAATTATTTTTCGAACTTAGTTTGCTGGACCGGTAATTTCAATGTCTTTCTCATGGCGAACTCCGCTTGCTTACCGTCGTTCCACTGATCTACCGGACGTAAATAACCGACGACACGTGAATAGACTTCCGTTTTTGCTTTACAATGGGGACATTTCTTTTTTTCGCCTGCTAAATATCCGTGTTCTGGACAAATCGAAAACGTTGGGGTAAGAGAGAAGTAAGGTAATTTATAATTGGTGGCAATTTTTCTTACTAAATTTTTCACAATATTCGTATCGTAAATACGTTCGCCAAGGAAGCAATGGACTACGGTCCCTCCCGTAAACTTCGTTTGTAAATCGTCTTGGTGATCCAGAACTTCGAAGAGATCATCCGTATAATTAACCGGAACATGGACGGAATTGGTATAAAATGGTATTTCACTCACACTAGCATTAATAATTTTACTCCCAAATTTATTTCTATCTTTTAATGCCAAACGAAATGAGGTACTTTCGGCGGGAGTAGCTTCTAGATTAAAGTGATTTCCGGTTTCTTTTTGGAATTCGATCATCCTATCACGCATATAATCCAAAACATCTAAAGCAAACTGCTTACCAGATTTCGAAGTAATACCCTCACCTAATAGATTTAAACATGCCTCATTCATCCCCACTATTCCGATGGTCGAAAAATGATTCTTCCAGTAACAACCGAGACGTTGCTTCACCCATTTCAGATAAAAGGTTGTATAAGGGTAGAGGTTTGCACTTGTTAATTTTTCTAAAAAAGAGCGCTTAATTTCTAAGCTTTCCTTAGCTAAATTCATAAGTGTCCCTAAACGAGTAAAGAATTCTTCCTTTGTTTTAGATATATATCCGATTCGTGGCAAATTAATGGTTACGACCCCTACGCTTCCGGTCAACGGATTAGCTCCAAATAAACCACCACCCCGCTTTTCCAAATGCGTATTATCGATACGTAAACGGCAACACATCGAACGCGCATCCTCCGGTTTCATATCGGAATTGATAAAATTCGAAAAATAAGGAATACCATATTTACCGGTCATTTCCCATAAACCTTTAAGATTTTCATTATCCCAATCGAAATCTTTTGTAACATTAATAGTAGGGATTGGGAATGTTAGCACTCTACTATGCGCATCGCCTTTGGACATCACCTTAAAAAATACACGATTGAAGATATCTATTTCGTGCTGAAATTCACGATACGTTGCCTGCTGGTATTCTCCATCGACCATCACCGGCTCATTGGCTAAATGTTTAGGGCAAAACA
>JAITNS010000062.1 GCA_031290315.1 Puniceicoccales bacterium | reverse complement strand
TTAGCTGGTTTTAGGGAAGAAGTAACTGATGAACGTTCCCCATATTTTGAAACCAATTCTATATTGCCAGAAAACGTTTCCCAAGTATTATGGCTTAAGACTTTAGTATAAAGTTTATTAAAATTTTTCTTACCTTGTCCTGGTGATAGTTTTTCTAATTCCTGAATGGTAGCCTTTTTTAATTGCTGAATGCACTTAAGAAATTCTTCCTTGGAAGGTGAATCGGGTAATTTTTTATAACATTTATTAGCAATTTGTTGAAATTGCGTTAATGAGTTGCTTGGGGCACGTCCTTTATCGCTTTCTGCCCTTAGTAGAACTGATCCCATAATATCACCATAGTGTTGTGCGTTTGGTATTGAAAAAATTTCACTATTTCTTTCTTTAATAACTTCTTGTAATTTTTCAGGGCCACAAAGAGTTTGAATAGTAGCAGCAGCTCCTCTATTTGCTTTCTGAAGTATTTGAGGATTATTTCCTTCAACTGAAGGACCCAACATTTTTGTTATAGCTGCCCGTTTTGCTGCTGAATGGGAGCCGCCTTGTTTATAAAATTTAGCGATACCTTGCATAGCTTTTTTGGCTTCTGCGGGAGATAATGCTTTTCTATCTGCTAGTTTTTTCATAGCTTTTGTTTTAGAAATACGAGAACTATTTCCCTTGCCAATTGGTTGTTGCCCATTTTCCACATTCATGCAAACTATGAATTCTTTCGCATTACTAAGATGTAAAACAGCATTTATTTCACTTTTCCCAGTATTACTAGAAGAAATACTAGAAGGAATGAATCTCACAGAATTCCCATTCCCTAAATTGACGCTGCTCATATTTATAGAATATAAAATTTTTATTATTTGTAAAAGCTATTAATCTAAAATAAAGACATTAAGGAATTAATTTTTTTATGGTAATTTCTTGCGCATTGTCGCATATCTATTTATTTCTATTGTATGTTGCAGGCTGGAATTGTTGGGTTACCAAATGTCGGGAAAAGTACGTTGTTTAATGCATTGACGTGTACGCATAAGGCGCAAGCGGAAAATTATCCATTTTGTACGATCGATCCCAATATCGGCGTTGTTGAAGTCCCAGACGATCGCCTACTAAAACTAAAACCAATTGCAAAGACTGATAAACTTGTTCCCGCCTCTATCGAGATTGTCGACATTGCAGGCCTTGTCGCGGGCGCAAATCGCGGCGAAGGTCTCGGTAATAAATTTTTAGCCAATATCCGCGAAGTAGATGCCATTATCCACGTCGTGCGTTGCTTTGAAAATAGCGATATTATACACAGTTCGGGTACCGTCGATCCCATTCGCGATATCGAAATCATCAATACGGAATTGATTTTGGCAGATTTACAGTCAATCGAAAATCAACTTAACAAAAATATAAAAAAAGCACGTTCCAATGATTCCGAAGCTATTAAAACCGTCGAACTACTCCAGCGCTTACAAATATACCTTAACCAGAGCAATCCTGCTAATGCCTTGGAAATGAATGATGAAGAGAAAATTTTGCTAAAATCATTTAATTTGTTATCTTCGAAACCGGTTATTTATGCATGTAACGTTGCAGAAAATGAGATAGTGAATGGCAATACTTTTACGGAACAGGTTAAAAATTATGTGCAATCCAAGCATAATGCCGAATGCTGTATTATTTGTGCCCAATTGGAATCCGATTTAATTGATTTTTCTCCGGAAGAAGCGAAGATATATTTACGGGATTTAGGGGTTGAAGATAGTGGTGTTTCCGATTTAATTCGGGCGACCTATCGTCTATTGGGATTGGCGTCGTATTTTACTGCCGGTGAAAAAGAGGTCCATGCGTGGACATTTCGAGTAGGTATGAAAGCACCCCAATGTGCCGGAATTATTCATGGCGATTTTGAACATGGATTTATTAAAGCAGAGGTTGTAAGTTATGGAGATTTAGTAACATCGGGGTCCGTGGTGGCCGCTAAAGATGCAGGCAAATATCGCCTCGAGGGAAAGGATTATGTAGTTAGGGATGGCGATGTGATCATTTTTCGTTTCAATACATAGCTATGCAGAAGATTGCATTCAATGGGGTGACATCAGAATATCCCGATTTATTAGTAATTGCGGGTGAGTATTCTGGCGACGAGCATGCTGCTATGTTCATTAAAAAGTTGAAGGCGCAATATCCTCAATACAATATTTGTGCGATTGGCGGCGATAATCTCGAAAAAGTGGGCGTTGATTTCCTATTTAATTTGGTAGAATTTTCGGTAGTTGGTTTTGCGGAAGTATTGCGTAATTTATCATTTTTTTCAAAATTATTAAAAATGACCTGTGATTGGATCGGGCAATATCATCCCAAAGCCGTCTATTTTGTCGACTTCCCCGGCTTCAATCTACGCGTCGCTAAAGAACTTTTTAAGCGTGGTCTCAGTCATAAAGCGGGTGGAAAAGTGAAACTTTATCACTATATTAGCCCACAAATTTGGGCGTGGAAGGCGAAGCGACGATTTTCTATCGCAAAATATATCGATTCCCTTGGAACGATTTTTCCCTTCGAAAAAGAATGTTATAAGGATACGGACCTCGATGTACAATTTTTAGGCCATCCGTTCTTGGATGAAGACTATGAATTGCCTGTTCATTATATTCCCGATGGTCCAATTTTATTATTGCCAGGGAGCCGTAAAGCGCCAGTGCAAAAAATTTTCCCGATCATGTTAAATACTATTAAACAGTTACGGAAATTGGGAGAGATGCGGGAGGTAATTGTTATCTATCCCGATGATGATATTTTAGATATTTTACAAAATATTGGCAAGAGATTTAAAAATATACCCCTTATGTTGATACGTAGTGGGGCTCAAAAAGTACCGGTGAGTGCGACTTTAATGAGTTCGGGAACAATGGCACTTAACTGTGCGCTAGCGGGTATCCCCGGGGTGATTGTTTATAAAGCTAATGCGATTACTTATGGTTTAGCAAAATTACTAGTGAAGGTAAAGTTTTTACATATCGCCAATATTCTTTTAAATCGGGAATCGGCACGGGAATTTTTACAATTTTCAGCGAAGCCAAAATTAATTTGTAGTGCCTTACGGGATTGTTTAAATAATCCGGAAAATTTGCAGCAGAGTCGAAAGGATGCCGAAGAATTACAGCAATTATTATCGGCAGGTCCTCAAAATGATGTAGTGAACTGGATTCTGAGCGCGTTAGTTTAGAAGGGGAATCCTTCCCCTTCAACCCCTAGCAAGGAGCGTAGCTCCTTGACCTGTAATAACAGGCCCGCGGCGTAGCCGCGGGCCTGTTATTATTAGGACTAATATTAAAACTATTTTAAAGACATTATATAATGATGCCCAAACACAACTTGATTTAGCCCAAATAAAATACGCAGAAGCAAAACACAAAGGCCGAATATCCTCTTCCTAAAAAAATAGGGCAAGTAATTGGGATGCTAAAAACAGCAGAAGCAAAAGCAATGCACCGCTAAAAATTTAGCAAGCGCTTCCTGCGAGGTGCTTGTTTTGTTTGTTTGTAAGTTATAAATTAAGATTTTAAAAATTCAAGTATTCCTAAATTTAATCGAGATGAAAAAGTATAAGGAAAATAAAACAATAAATAGATTGCATTTTGAAAAATAAGGGTAATTTTAATAAAGGCATAGACATGAGTTTAGTTTAGAAGGGGAATCCTTCCCCTTCAACCCCTAGCAAGGAGCGTAGCTCCTTGACCTATAATAACAGGCCCGCGGCTACGCCGCGGGCCTGTTATTATTAGAACTAATATTAAAACTATTTTAAAGACATTATTAAAGACATTATATAATGATGACCAAACGCAACTTAATTTAGCCCAAGCAAAATACGCAGAAGCAAAACGCAAATGGCCGAGTATCCTCTTTCTAAAAAAATAGGGCAAGTAATTGGGATGCTAAAAACAGCAGGAGCAAAAGCAATGCACCGCTAAAAATTTAGCAAACGCTTCCTGCGAGGTGCTTATTTTGTTTGTTTATAAGTTATTAATTTATAAATTAAGATTTTAAAAATTCAAGTATTCCTAAATTTAATCGAGATGAAAAAGTATAAGGAAAATAAAACAATAAATAGATTGCATTTTGAAAAATAAGGGTA
>JAITNS010000006.1 GCA_031290315.1 Puniceicoccales bacterium | reverse complement strand
CTGCACATTGATCCCCCCCAACCCCCCGTGAATTGCAAATGGCCCAGGGCTACAAAATTCCCCACCCGGGTATTTAACCCCCTGGGAAAACGACTCTAACCCAATAATTATGTATAACATACATAATTATTGGGTTAATAAGCAGGTCAAGGAGTCCGTGACTCCTTGCAGGGTATGGGACGGAGTCCCATAACAAGCAGGTCCAGGGGATACTATTCCCTGGCGGGGGTTGGGGCAGCGCCCCATATATTTTTCTTTAACATTGCCAAAGAAATTGAGCTATTCATGCTAGTTGATATGAATTTATTGAGTAAGATTCGCAATTTCTGCATTATCGCGCATATCGATCACGGGAAAACAACGCTTTCAGATCGTCTTTTAGAGTATACCAATACGGTACAAAAACGTAAAATGCAAGATCAATTATTGGACTCGATGGATTTGGAGCGAGAGCGTGGGATTACGATAAAATGTCATCCAGTTTCGATGAAGTTGAAGCACACGAATGGGGAAGAATTTTTATTAAATTTGATCGACACCCCAGGGCATGTCGATTTTTCATACGAAGTTTCAAGAAGTATTGCAGCTTGCGAAGGTGCTTTACTATTAATTGACGCGTCACAAGGAATTGAAGCGCAAACCGTCGCCAACGCTAATTTAGCAATTACGCAAAAAATGGTCATCATTCCAGTTTTAAACAAAATCGACCTACAAAGCGCACAACCAGATATTGTCTTAACTCAATTGGAAGATGTCCTAGCGATTCCGCGGGAAGAAGCGATTCGAGCGAGCGCGAAATCAGGGATCGGGATTGAAGAAATTTTAAGTGCCGTTGTCGAACGTATACCAGAGCCGCGTTGGGCAGATTACCCACAGACTCGTTGTTTAGTATTTGATTCCGTGTTCGATGTATACCAAGGCGTGATTTGTTATATTCGAGTATTTTCGGGTGAAGTTAAAACGGGTGATGAAATGTTTTTAATGGGGACAGAACAACGCATACAAATCAAAGATATCGGAATTTTTTCACCACAAATGGTATCGACAGGCATTTTAAGAACTGGGCAAGTTGGGTTTGTCGTAACTAATATCAAAAATGTTTCGGAAATAAAAATTGGCGATACCATTACACATTTTAACGATCAGGCTAAAATAATGCTACCTGGCTACAAAGAGGTACGGCCTATGGTATTCAGTGGAATTTACCCGATCGATACTTCCGATTACGAAAAATTAAAGGCGGCATTGGCGCGATTACAGTTAAATGATTCGGCACTCGTTTACCAATCGGAAAATTCGACAGCCTTAGGGTTTGGGTTTCGCTGTGGATTTTTAGGATTATTACATATGGAAATTGTCCAAGAGCGTATTCGTCGCGAATATGATCTCGATGTAATTTCTACATACCCGAGTGTCGTCTATCGGGTAACGAAGACGGATGGAGTGGAATTACTTGTTGACAATCCATTACATTTACCGGATCCTTCCTCGATCGCATCTACTCAAGAGCCTATGATACGTGCGATGATCCATATTCCAAATGATTCGATTGGAGACATGTTAATGTTAATTGCCGAAAAGCGTGGGACCTGTCTGCGTACTGATACAATCGATCAACATCGCGTCATGTTGTGTTGTGAATTGCCGTTGAATGAGGTTTTAGTTGATTTCAATGATCGCTTAAAGAGTATTACAAAGGGTTATGGTTCGATGGATTACGAGTTAATTGATTACCAAACAGCGAATCTTGTCAAGATGGATTTATTAGTGAATGGCGAAGCGATCGATGCATTTTCGTTAATTGTCCATAAAGATAAATCCGTTGGGCGTGGACGAGAGTTATGTCAAAAGCTGAAAGAGATTTTACCACGGCAACTGTTTGCGATAGCGATTCAAGCGGCGATAGGGAGTACAATTATTGCGCGTGAGACTTTGAGTGCGCTACGGAAAGATGTGACGGCGAAGTGTTATGGTGGCGACATTACGCGAAAACGTAAGCTCCTTGAGAAGCAAAAGGAAGGTAAGAAAAAAATGAAGCAAATTGGGAAAATATCTATTCCCCAGGATGCTTTCATTAAAATCTTGAAATCTTCCACCTAATTCATACAAAATCCAAAACATTCCCATTGATTCTAATTAGTTTTGAATTATATTGATTTAAGTTCCTCCAGTAAATCGCCTTCACGCGGGTTTCCTTGGCCTATCGCTAAGATATCTTCCAGTGCTTCTGTGGTATGTAAGCAATGCGTTGCATCATAACTAAACACTCGCCAATTCAAGTTGGTTTCATTTAATTTTTCAGCTAAAGGTATACTATTAATCCCAGGAGGAGTAACATTGTCCCGTTTTGCTATCATGAGAAATACCGGCGGGCCGTCCTGCAACTGTGTTTGTAACGATTTAGCATCCATACCATACTTTTTCGACATTGGATATATATATGACAGAATCTCCTGTGCCTCTTCTGTTCCTTCGAAAATTTTTAACTTCTTGTTGTAAATGTTCGGTTTTAGTTTTTTAAATAATGTCTGAGAAATGGCATAATTTATCCAACAACCGTCCTCCATAGAACCCTTTTGTTCCTCAGGAGTTAAATAGGAAGAAGCGAACACTATACCCCGTTTAAAATTATCCCGAAGAAATTGAGCATCATTTTTAACGAGTAATGATAAGACATATCCCCCATTACTATGCCCAAATAAAGATAGTTTACCATTGTCGACAAAAGGCAATTCCTTGATTTTTTCGACTTGATCTTTTACTTGCTGCCGAACATCGTTCTTCCCTGATTGGGGGTCTATGGCGATGAGCGCAAAAGCCATTTGATTTGCAACTAGAAATCTAGCCTCTACTAAACGATCCATGGTAGCGCTGCTGGAAAGCATGTCAGATGGCATATAGATGAAATTATCTACGGGCAACATATTCGGAGTATGTATCAATGTTTCATAGTACATATTACCTCCAGGCAGAAAAATAATACAAGGTAATTTCTGATTTTCAGACATTTCCTTTGGATAGTATATGAGGGACTTTAACTCACTGCCACCGGAGCTTACAGATATTTCCTGAAATTGTATTTTAGGATTATCAGAAACTAATAAAAGGGGGTTAATTATTGTTTTTAACCATTTTACCCTTTGCGATTCAGCTTGCTGGGAAAAGAAAGTATTTCCTTCTAAATTAGATAGATAATCTTTCATATCAGATATTACCTTTAAGACCTTTCCCGCTTGATCTAAGTCTTCGCAATATGAATTACCTTCTAATTGTTTGCGAAATTTACCAACTTTTCTTTTTATTTCTTGCGTAAGCTTCGAATAAGAAGAGGCCTCTGAATCGGAACAATAGCTATATCCGGCAATCAAAAGCATGGTAACAATATATATCATTGTATTATATTTTTTCATTTTCATATATTTTTCTTTTTGTTTAAATATGGCGTAAAAACTAGCATAAGTTATTTCGGAGGTCAAGCTTTTTATATGTTTTTTATTTAATAAAGCAGGAAATATTTTTTAAAAATGAAGCAAATTGGAAAAATACCTATTCCCCAAAATGCTTTCATTAAAATCCTGAAATCTTCCACCTAATTCATACAAAATCCAAAATCCAAAACATTCCCATTGATTCTAATTAGTTTTGAATTATATTGATTTAAGCTCCTCCAGTGAATCGTCTTCACGCGGGTTTCCTTGTCCTATCGCTAAGATATCTTCCAGTGCTTCTGTGGTATGTAAGTAATGCGTTGCATCATAACTAAACGCTCGCCAATTCAAACTGGTCTTGTTTAACTTTTTTCTCTTCAGTATAAAATTCTGTTTTTACAGCGAATTCCCACCATTTTTCATTTTGTTTATCGAGAAAGCTATCGGTTGCATCTTCTTCCTCCCCTAGGCCCCTTAATTTTTCTGAGCCCCATGGTTTTTCTATACTATCCCAATGGAATATAAACATCTTTTTTTGCAAATATCTATGATTTTTTTTAAATTCGAAAAAGACTCCGCATGAATCCACTGTTATATTATATATAATGGGGAAAAAATATATATCGTCTAGGGTAGAATTTGCTAAATATAATTGAAAGACATATTCCTCGGTTGCGTAAGCAATCTGTGTATTATTATCATTATCGTCTTGATTACTACCATTATCGCCTTGAGGTTTCATTGCTTTTTGAAATACATTGACTCTTTGCTCTATGCATTCTTCTATAATTTTTTGAATACTCCAAAAAACAACACCACCACTTGGCATATAGTCGCCCAATTTTTCCCTTAAAATATCCTGTCCTCGAGAAATATTTTGTAATGCATTTTTTATATCTTCCTTGCTATAATATTTTTGACCTGTATTTATCGTAGTTTCTCCTTGAATGTAACGAAAATTAAAACCACTTGATATGCACTCATCCGAATCCGAAGAAATATTTTGTAATTCATCTTCTTCGCAAACATGCGAACTATAGTCTAAATCTGCACCTATTATAGATTGCTCCGGTCTTGAGCGACATTCTTCAAATAGATTTGATAAATCTTGGAGCACAATTAAATCAGAATCTAGCCATAAAAAATTTTTTATTGGCATTTCTCTAAAAAGTTCCCTAAAGATTTCAGGGAAAAATAGACGTAAATTTATCATTCGCCTGTATTGTTCATTCTCTTTTTGTTCATTTTTAAATCGAAGATCTCCCCACTGTCCAGAG
>JAITNS010000077.1 GCA_031290315.1 Puniceicoccales bacterium | reverse complement strand
TAAATTTCTTAATGGAAAATATAAGAAGTAAATAAGGGCTACTCGCCCTTATAATCCTCGCCAGGAAACGTAGTTTCCTGGACCTTGGGACCGCCCTGGATCACGTGCATTGCACGTGTTCCAGGGCGAACCACAATGCCTGGCCGCATTTAAATAAGTTCAAAGAATAATATTCTTTGAACGGATCCTTGGCCCTAGGTTAGATGCCAACGGCACCTAATCTAGGGCCATAAAGGAGGTCCAGGGGATACTATCCCCTGGCGGGGTATGGGGCGGAGCCCCATTCTTATAATTTTTTTTAAAAAATTTGGCGGAGAGGGAGGGATTTGAACCCTCGGTACCGTTACAGTACGCCTGATTTCGAGTCAGGTACAATCAACCACTCTGCCACCTCTCCTGACTTCCTAAAACGTTTCAAAAACAAAAATATATTGCCCCTTTGTCCATATTAAAATTAAAGTCACTTAATTTAGTTACATTTTCTCTTGACAAAAAATATGGATTAAAAAGAACATTTACATTACTTAGAAGGGATAGACTATGAACAAACAATTGGGAGCTATTTTAATGGTTGCGGGAACGGCGATAGGCGGTGGTGTCATCGCGTTGCCAATTATGATGGCAAAACTCGGTATAGTGTGGGGTACTATATCGATGATTTTTATATGGCTCGTTGTATACTACACGGCTCTCGTTAATATTGAATTGAATCTGCATGCTAAAGAGGGACTAACTTTGGGGCAATTGGGTGCATTATTTTCTGGAAAAATAGCGTCTTTCTTAGGAGTAGGAAGTTTAAAGATTTTAATGTTTTCTTTAATGTCGGTTTATATTTATGGTTTGACATCTTTGGTAAAAGGTGCGTTCGGCTTGGAATATGCCTATTTCCCTGCAATTGCCATACCTGTTTCCTTATGCCTGTTCCTTATACTCCTTTCTCCAATACACTATCTCGACTACTTCAATAGAGTTTTATTCATTGGCATACTTGCCATCGCAGGCGTTTTACTCCTTGTGCTCTCCTGTTCCATTAATGTGAGTAATATGCCCCTATTAGTTGGGAAATATTCAGAATTTTCATCTTGGCGCCTCGCTATTCCAGTGCTTTTTACATCCTTTGGATTTCAGGTCCTATTCCATACCTTAAGCAATTACTGCAATATGGATAAAAATATTTTAAATAAAGTATTTTTATGGGGCAGTTTACTTCCAGTGGTGGTGTATATAATTTGGACAGTTAGTGCGCTTTGCATTATTTATGATCGTAATCCCGATTTGTATGCGTCGATGGTAGCTGGGAAAATTGACGTCGATGGGCTTGTGAAAGAATTAAGTTTAATTTCCGGAGTGGAAGCTATTCATGCTCTAGTTTGGGGGATTTCATTTTTAGCGATTGCAACCTCTGCATTGGGCGTCGGTATAGGTCTACGAGATTCCATAGAATTGTACATGGGAATAAAAGTTAAATGGTCGAGATTGCTTGCCGCTATGATTACCGTTGCACCTCCCTGTATCGTTGCGATTGTCGTTCCAAACGCATTCATAGTGATTCTAGGTTTTGCGGGGATGATATTATCCTTTTTGGCTATTTTGCTGCCGATTTATATTCTAATTGCCGGAAAATTTAAAACTGCTCACTATCCCTCAACAAGAAACAAATGGATACTCGCAGGATCATTTATTACAGGAATTCTGATCATCGCATTTGAAATCGGAAATTTATTCTTGAAATAACGTTTTTTTTAAGATTTGAAATCGGATTTTTTTATTTGTTTGCTTTCTTGTAGCTCATCCATGATGGCTTGAATAAAAAACGTTTTATTATAAATATGGCCGTGGTCAAAATAGGAGTTTACAAATTCAATGGCTACTTCGAGTAATTCGTGTGGTTCAATTTCTAATTTTAATGATTTTGCTTTTTGACGAACTTTCGAATACCCATATTGCAAACAAGTATAGAGAACCACAGGGCGTTGGCGTTGTTTGTGGAAAAATCGTTTAAAGTCCTATACACGATAGTAGGATTAGTACCAATCACGGCTCCATCATTATCTATGCAGATATTTTGTTTTCTTCAGCTAAAAAAAAGAAATTGTTGGAATACGGGTCTCCATGAAAAATACCGTTTCTGTAAAAGTCAACGAAAACTTTCCCTGATAATGGTAGGCTCCAAGGCAAATCTTCTTCGCCCTAACACCCTCATAAAGTTTCCGATTGAGTGTCTCAAAATCTTCCCCTTGAGTTTCGCCCATTACATAAAAGTAAGGAAGAGTTGCATTACAAAATTCTGGCAAAACAAAATGCTGTGCCATCTCCGATAGTTGATGTTTTCTTAAATAATTGGACAACTTTACAATTTTTATTCCTAATTGTGAAATTTCACAATTAAAGAAAGTAGCAGAAGTAAATGGAAACAATGTTACCGCAGCCTGGTAGTGATTGGCGGTTATTTTCTCGACGGATATTTTCGATGCGTCGTCCCTATTGGATGCTATTGCGTTCTGAGGAACGAAACAAATGTAGAATATGAACCGGAATAAAAAAATAAAAAATTCGAATGCAACGTCATATTCGGTCCGTCAAGAAAAATACAATATTTATTTTTGGCGGAGAGAGAGGGGTTCGAACCCTCGATACCATCGCTGGTATGCCGGTTTTCAAGACCGGTGCAATCAACCACTCTGCCATCTCTCCTAATATATTTATAAATCAGAATGTGATCTCAAAAATTCTTCCGCACAAAGCAAATCTTCTTCCGTGTCAATACTTATACTTCCTCCCTTCCCTCGAATACATCGAATCATAATTCCGTTCTCTAAAAAACGCAATTGCTCAAGCCGCTCCGCCTGTTCCAAAATACCTTCCTTAAAAGTAGCATACTGTCGCAAAATATTCTTGCGATAACCATAAACACCTAGATGCCCCCAAAATGTATGTCGATTCGGCCATCGCTCCTGTTCGGAAATATCTCTTAGAAATGGAATCGCATTTCGCGAAAAATATAAAGCATAGTCATCTTTATCAATCACGACTTTTACGCGATTGGGATTAAATAATATATCCGATGAAGTAATGGGATATATCACTGTCAATATATCCGCCGAAGAATTTTTTGCTATCGAAATCATTTCATTCAATGGATCTAATGGAATAAATGGCTCATCGCTTTGGACGTTAAGCACAAAATCCCCCTCCAATTGATCTACTACCGAAATTATTCGTTCCGTCCCCGATATACAATCTTTAGACGTCAAAAGTACTCGAAATCCCCAGGAATCTACAAGGTCCATTACTTCTTGCTCGTCAACTAATACTAATACTTCCTCCGCTTCGCGAATTTTTGAAACGCGATCTAAAACCCTTCTTAATATCGGAATACCACCTAAAGGCTTTAAAATCTTTCCCGCTAACCGAGAAGAACCTAAACGAGCTGGTATTACAATACTTACCTTCATTCCACCAGAGAAACATTAGCAATCTAGTTCACGAAAAAATCATGCACCCCATAAACGTTTTTTATGGCGATTCGCTTTCGAACGCTTACTACGCTTGTGTTTGTTCATCTTTAACCGACGCTTTTTCTTTAAATTTCCCATAATACTTGAATTAAGATAGAACTACAAATACAGGATCTGAAGTAAAGCCTTATTTTTAAATTTTCACGACGAAATTAACCGTAAAGCCAAAAGACCATAAAAAATCCCCCTTAGGTCAGAGAGATTTCTTTTATTCCCAATTCTTTAAAATATAAATATTAATCTTTGGCAGATTTTTCCGTAGCCGCTTCCACACGGTGGCTTAACGCTTTCACCGAAAGAATCCATAGGGTGCAGATTACAATGAAAATTGTAAATGTATAAGGCGCGATTGTGAAGTACGTTGCACCGGGAATAAGCAGTAGTAGGGATTGGATCCAGGCGCCACCCGCTTTACCAAATCGCCCGCCAACAACATCCGCAACCGCTTTTCCTTTTACTTTCATTTCTTCATCCAACGGAATATAAGCCATTTCTTTCGTCAAATCAAATAAGGCATACTTAACCGCTTTGGATATCGCTACTACACAAGCTCCCAAAATAACAGCACAAAATAAAGGCGTTGTCGAAAGAGATGCTAGTAAGGGTAGTAAAGTTTCTTTAAATAAAACAAAAATAAAGAATAAAGATCCCAATAATAGTAACATGAGCGGTGTCGAAATAGCAGCCGTAAACCAGCGACAAACACGAATAATATTACCTCCAATGATAAGCATCACCATCGAAGCAATTCCCCCGTAAAAAGTAAATTGATTCATAAAGGTATTGTAATCATTGGGATTGGGATATTGCATGCCCAGTTGCTTCTTCCATAAGCCTTCCACTAAATTTACACTGATACCATAACATACAACAAGCGCTACGATGAGACCTAAATAGGGCGATGTGAAAATTACTTTGAAACTTTGAAGGAGTGGCATTTTCTTCTTACCCTTACCCGTATTACCCGGTAGCTCCGGTTTATCATAGAAGCGTTTATCGATCAAAACACGTTTATATATCCAACGATAAATGAGCATAGCTACAATCCCCAGGAGAACAACAATGCCCATCATATATTTTAGGGAAAGCCCCCATGGATCAACACCTTCAGGTACTTTGTTTTTAATATCAGAGCACCATTCTCCCACTTTCCCTTCCAATAAAACAGAAAATTGTGCCATTAAGGCAAAGAAAGCATACATTCTCTTTGCTTCCGATGTCTTAGTAATTTGATTAGCGAATTGCCAAAAAGCGAGCGATAGGAGGGCAGATCCCCAAATCTCTGCTAAAATGTAAAAAAGAGAGTAGGACCAGTTACCAATAATCGCAAGGGGCCATTTTAAAAATGCTGGAGCATTTGCACGCCATGCGGCGACCGTCTCCGCCGAAAAATGTAAAACATTTAGGTGGGGATAAATTAAAAAACCAAAACATCCAAAAAATAAAATAAAGGGCGTTAAAGTCACGTAGAATAATTGTTCATTTGTAAACGTGTTACTCGCTTTCGTATAGAGCAACATGAATAGAATGGCGCAGGGCGCTACACAATAACCTTTTAAGAAGGGGATTACTTCCGCATCGGAACCGGGCCCCGTAACAATTAAGGAGTCCTTAATATTACGCAGACAGGTGTAATTAAAGAGGATACAAAAAAACATCAGTCCCATGGGGAGTGCTTTTTTGAGCTCATACATATAGATTGGGAAGAAAATACGACGCATTTTCCCAAATTCTTGACCATTTTTTTCAACAATATCAGCCATGATAATTCCTTTTCATAAAATATGCCAGCATAATATATGATATTTTTCTTAATTCAAGCATTTTTAAAATTAATAACAATAAAGCAATTAAAGATATAATTTATAATTACGAAAATATTTTAGAAATTTTTATTTTTTCAATGGAATGATTTACAAATGTGAAATATTTAGTAAAATATAAACGAAGTTAATCAAAGGATATGTATGGAAAATATAAATAGAAAAATAATAACATTAATGTCTTTGGGAATTGGAAGCACTGCTTTTATACCTCAAATAATGCATGCTTGGCCATCTTTGCAGTTGCCGTGGTCTCCCCATGCAACAGAAAATCCCTATGCTAAAGTTACGCCCATGGAACAAATAAATTTAGAAAATTTACATTTGTTTGCAGATGTTGCGGATGAAAGCAGTAGGGCATTTATCATAGTTACCCCAGATGGCAAACCTGCTTACCTCAGGTATGCTAAATCATTTGATCCATTCCAATGTCATTGTTATGTTATTCCTTCAAAATTATTTGCTAAACTCGCTGATCCAGCAGTTTGTAAAACAATGTTTGAAAACTTTATGGAAGTTTGGTCAGAAATTCGAATGCGAATTGATGATGTAAAAAGTAATTTACAAGAAAGCTTTGGAATTGATAAGGCATCATCGAAGACAGTTATTGTTCTCCAAGATAAAGATGATCCAACAGTTTTAGTTGCAGTAGATAGCATGAACAATAGGGCGGTTGAAATAGTACCCGAGGATTTAATAGGAAATGTTTATTGGATTAATTTGCCACATGGTATTTACACTAAATTAATGAATAATTATGAGGTATATCCTAGGAATTCAACCCCGCGTATTAAATTTGATTTTATGACCTCCCAATGGAAATTTGTGAAGTCAAGTGGAGAGGAGATTGTTTTGCCGAGAAATTTCGGAAATATGGAGATTAAAAAACTAAGACTGCAAGATGCAACAGTAAGCGGAGCCAAAGCTGTTGGTAGAGGTGTAGCAAGTGCAGGTATAGCAATTGGTAGTGCAGCATTACAAGCAGGACGTCTTGTCAAAGATACGGCAGTAAGCGGAGCAGAAGCAGTTGGAAATGCGGCATTGCAGACAGGACGCTTTGTTAAAGATACGGCAGTAAGCGGGGTAAACGCAACAGTAAGTGGGGCCAAAGCAGTTGGAAATGCAGCATTGCAAGCAGGACGTCTTGTCAAAGATACGGCAGTAAGCGGAGCAGAAGCTGTTGGAAGTGCAGCATTGCAGACAGGACGCTTTGTTAAAGATACGGCAGTAAGCGGAGCCAAAGCTGTTGGCAAAGGTGTAGATGGAGCGAAATCAAAGGCTAGAGCGGCAAAAAGAAGGATAAAGGATGCATTAGGAAAAGGAATAAGTGATGTAGGATCTAAAATACACGAAATTGGAGAAAATATGATAGACCACGAGGGCATGGATTACACAGATTCTAGTGGAAACCAAGTAATGCAAGAGTTTGGAGAAAGTACAGTAATTAATGTAGGATCTAAAATACATGAAATTGGAGAAAATATGATAGACCACGAGGGCATGGATTATACAGATTCTAGTGGAAACCAAGTAATGCAAGAGTTTGGAGAAAGTACAATAATCCCAGAAAACATAAGTTATATAAATTCTAAAGAATTAAATGGGACAACAAATATGGGAAGAGAGATAGAAGAAAGCAATATAGAAATACCCACAGAAGTACCGCTTTACAAAAAACCAAAAGCAAACTATATGGGGCTATCTCCAGAAACACCAATTTCTCCCATAATAAATCAATTGAAACAAAATGCAAATAGACAACCTAATAACATAATTAGACAAGGATACAATGAGCCTTCCGAATGGCATAGCCCAAGATATCCTATGGAGATGATAAATCGGTAAATAAAACAAATTAAAAATAGCGAAGTAAATAAATGTCAGCTAAAAGAATAAAATGATCCCTTTTAGCTGCAAATATTAATTACTGCACATCGCACAATCGCCTTCCGGTTCGGGTGGTATTAGGGCCGGTTAAACCTTTAATTGTAAATTGCACTGTCTCCATGTTTTTCATTTTCCTCCCGAAATATGCTTGTACACTTTCTCCCTAAGGCGTTTACTTGCTTAAATCATTCCTGTTGCAGTAACTCGTGAATGTGATCAAGAAAATATTCGGTCCCTGATTGCTTCGATTGTAAGGAATCAATTATCTCACTAAATAATGATGTCTTCTTCTCCTGTAACCGTTGTATGCCCGATTCTATAGAGTTTTGCGTGATAAATCGATAAATCGTTACTTGCTTGTCTTGCCCAATTCTGTGTACCCGATCCATCGCTTGCTTCTCCGTCGACGGATTCCACCACGGATCCATTAAAAATACTACCTCCGCCGCCGTTAGTGTAATCCCAATTCCACCAGCTTTTAACGAAACTAATATAATCGCTTTCTTCGGTATCGTTTGAAAATTGTCAACAATTATATTGCGGTTCTTCGTCGACCCAATAATCTCAAATAATTCAATCTCAGGAAATCTCTCCCGCAACATCCCCTTAATGCGTTGCAGAAAACTAACAAATTGACTGAATATTACGACCTTCTTCGGCGCCCCAGAAAATTCATTCCCCAAAATATCTTTCAACATATTCAACTTCCCACTCTCCTCAAGCGGTGCCTCTATGGATGGTACAATCCCGGGATCACATGCTACCTGCCGTAATCGCGTCAATGCCGATAGTATTCCAAAACGATGATTCTTAAAATCAAAATGATTCTTCTCATCCCGATATTGCTTCAACGTATTGTGAATCACCGATTGGTAAAGATTGTGCTGTAACTGAGTCATTTCACATGAAACATTAATCTCGATCTTTTGCGGCAATTCACTCGCTACAGTCTCTTTCGTACGCCGTAACATGAAAGGAGCAATCTGCTTCTTAATCCGATTCCCAATGTCCTCCAGCTTACATAATTCAATAAATTGACTCTTCTCCCCTAATAGCCCCGGCATCAAAAATCGAAAAATACTCCACAAATCTAGCAGATTGTTTTCAATCGGCGTACCACTAAGTGCTAAACGCCAAGTCGACTTTATCCCCGTACAAGCATAAAATATCTTCGTCGTCGGATTCTTGATGAATTGCGCTTCGTCAAGTACCACTAATTGAAATACTTTCTTGCTAATTTTTGACTTGTTCCGCCGTAATTGCGTGTAACTAATTACCCAAATATTTACGCCCAATTCGTTGAGATCGGATTCCGATGAAAAAATTCTTACATTCAATTTTGGGAAAAATTTCTGCGCCTCCTTCTGCCAAACATAAACAACACTCGCTGGACATATAACAATCGTCTGATGCCCAGAATCCATCTTGGAAATAAAAGTTAAAACTTGTAAAGTCTTCCCTAACCCCATATCGTCGGCAATAAGTCCATGGAACCCATGCTTTAAAATGTGATTAATCCATAATACTCCTTCCCGTTGGTACGAACGTAATATCTTAGGAAGAATAAAAGGCTTTTCCGGTTTCGATGCAAAAGATTGTTGCCACGCAAGAATCTCAGGATCACCTTTGTAGGGAATATCCGATAAATTGAAAATCGAATAAAGCATGTAGCGGGGAATCGAATTGTTGAATTTATTTAAAACCGCATATTGGGTGCGCGCAATCGCAATCTCCTTCTTACTCATCCGTACCGCTCCAAATCCTTCAATAAATAAGGGACTCCCATCACTCTTAAGTACCTTTTTCGCAAAGTGAGACGGAACAATGTAATTGTTATTTGCTAGCTGTAATGATAAATCAACCTCATGCTCTGAATCTTCCGTGTTATTCGCTTGGAAAGAAGCGTGAATTTCTTTCGTGCCTTCTTGCAGCTTTTGTATATTATCATCTACCTGAATCTCAAAACGCCCATACCACTGAGGTAACGTATAACGACAAAAATCAATGGAAGCGGAAATATTTCCAATGCGATATTCTTTACTTTGTTGATACAGAGAAAACCCAACTTTTCGAGCAAGATGGATCAATTGAATCACACTATCCCGCTCCTGCTTCGTCATGATATTCTTGAAGCGCGATAAATTATCCGGAAATACTAACTTATTCGTTTTAATCCAATAGGCCTTGAAACAAAGACTTTGCCCCGATATGTAAAATGATAGCCTTAGGGGCTTACTATTCGCTTTATCTTCGGCATTATTAATATCATCTTTTAAGTCATTTTTGCAAGCGACATCGCTATCCGCTTCCGGGGAAAAGAGGACGTCTTGCTTATCGATAATCGCTTCATCCATAGCAATAAGGGCGCCAATGGCGGCGTCATTTTTATTGGCGATGGAGGAGCGTGCCGATAATTGACCGCCTTCGAGGTCGATAATCGCAAAAAGCTGTGACTTGTTCTCCCCCAAATAACGTACGATCACATCATCCGGACGTATCTCAATTTCTTTAATAGGATATTTTTCAAGGAAATCGATACCATCACGAATCTCATCACTCGAAAAAGATTTCTGCCAATCATTTTGTGCAAAAATCTCCATCCAATTCTCAAGCGATTGTCGCTTGAACGTAACTGCTGGCGCACGATTATGCATAGTTAATTATCTACTCTGTATGAAGAAAATAAAAACGTCAAGTGTTTTTTCAATTTTGTGTTTGATATTGCCCCTATCATAATAAATATTTTCCGCATTATTTAGATTGAGCCATAAATAATACGAAAGAATAAAGATGAAAGAATATTTTTCAAAAAAATATAATTTTGAGCGAAAAGCTTGAACTTTTATAAAAATGCCTATAGAGAAAATAATACCTATGATTAAACGAGAATGCATAGAACAGATTAAAGAGATCGCCGATTTGTACGATATCGTCTCTAGCTATGTCCAATTAAAGCGCTCCGGTAGCAGTTGGAAAGGGTTGAGTCCATTTACGGCCGAAAAAACTCCTTCCTTCTTTGTTCACCCCGAAAAAAAATTCTTTAAATGCTTTAGCACAGGATTCGCAGGAGATGTGTTCCGTTTCCTGGAATTAAAAGAAAATTTTTCCTTCTGGGAATCCGTCGAATGGCTCGCTAAACACTACGGAATTAACTTGGAGTATGAAGGAAAGCAACGCTTTAAAAGTTATTCTAAAAATGAATTGTTCGACATCCATGGCGATGCCGTCGTCTATTACCGTAAAAAGTTTTTAGAAAATAAAGATATCCAAGATTATTGGCAAAGAATCCGCCGATTCCCTTTGGAAACCGCCGAACGTTATAGTATCGGTTGGGCTCCTTTTTCTAATAAAGAATTATTAGTATTATTGAAGGAAAAAGGATATTCCGAGGAAGCTCTACAGCAATGTGGGCTCTTTGTGTGGAATGAAAATGAGAAAAAAAATCTAAAACCACGTTTCGTAGAACGCCTTATGATTCCTATCTTCGATGTCCAAGACCATGTGATCGGATTTTCAGGGAGAGTGGTTGAGAAAAAGGAAAATATTGGCAAATATATTAATTCTCCCGAATCCCCTATATTTCATAAGGGCGGTGTCCTCTACGGCTTGAACCATGCGCGAAAATTTGTTAAGAATCAATTTATAATCGTCGAGGGGCAGCTCGATGCGATACGTTGCTGGGAAAATGGCATGCATGAAGTGGTTGCACCCCAGGGTACCGGTATTACGGAAATGCAAATGAATCTATTACGCCGCTATGCCCCAAAAATAATCTGCTTAACCGATGGCGATATCGCTGGCCAAAAATGTGCCTTACGGGTAGTTGAGCTGTCCTTCCAAGTGGGCATCGAAAGTCAGATCGTAACACTCCAGGAGGACGATGATCCCGATTCTTTACTATTGCGTGAAGGTAAGGGGGGCTTGGATCGTTTGAAAAAAGAATCCATGATTCAATTCGCATCACGCATACTATTACCTCAGGATAAAAGGGCGACGGCGGTCGAAAAGGAGATTTTTTTAAAAAAGATTTATGAAATGATCCACACATCCGATTCGGAAGTCATAAGAGGGATTTATTTGGATGAGTTGGCCAATCATTTAAATCTCGACCGCAATGCCATAGAAAAAGATTTTCACAATTTTTGTGGCGATAGGAAGTTTATAGCACCTATTAGGCAATCGCCTCTTAAAATTTCAGGAAAAGTAACCGAGAAATTACGTACGGCGGAATATGATTTACTGTCCTTAATTTTGCATCACGGATATTTGGGACAAAAAATTGCGAATGTTATCGATGATACGTGGCTTAGCGATCATACCCATGGATGCTTATTAGGAAAAGTGCTGAGGGAGATTCGTGAAAATATATGGGAAGGTCCTCAAACGGATAGCAGTACATTTTCAGAACCTGAACTCAATGAATTGTTTTCCATTTTAGCGACGGATCATGATCTCGATGATCCCTTAGAAGTGGCGAATACCTGTATCCGTTCCTTATATGTATCTTTTGTGAAAAATCAGCTCGCCAATGTGGATCGACAAATAACGCAACAAATAAGATTTACAGAAAATAAAAATTCGCTTGACGACACAAATTTCTTTAAAAATCTACAAGAAGAAAAATTACGTTTACGCCACTCATTGCTATCTTGTCCAAAGATAGAGGAGGGGAGTGAGCCATCTGAATATGGAAAATAAGAAAGCGAAAAGTGAGGTAGGTAATGGAGGTGTCAATGAGCGAATGAAGGAATTGATTCGTTTTGCCCGTGGTAAGGGATATTTGACGCTCCATGATATTAGTGAACACCTTCCGGAGAGCATAGAGAATCCCGAAGATATCGAAAATGTCATGAACATTCTCGATAATCTGGAAATTGAGATTGTCGATAGCGAGGAATCGGAAGTCGAAAAGCGGCGAGCGGTGATCGAAGCGGCTATGGATAATCCTTCAGAGAATATTGGGGAGGATCCCGTACGTATGTACCTACGTCAGATGGGCCAAGTTCCTTTATTGACTCGGGAGGAGGAAATAGCGATTTCGAAGCGTATAGAGAAGGCAGAATTACAAGCCCAGGATGAATTATTTTCGATCCATTTGACTGCGCCTTTTCAAATTGAACTTGCCGAACGCCTCCTCAATCGGGAAGAGCGTTTCGATCGTATCGTACTCGATAAAAAAATCGAAAGCCGCGAAGTATATTATCGCATCCTAGAGCGTTCGATCCAAGAGAGTAAACTGCTATTGGAAAAGATTCAAGAAGTTTGGGATCATTTACAGAAGTCGACGGACGAAAAAGAACAGAAACGAACTACTGTTCGTCTCCGGCAATTTCAATCGCAACTCAAAACTGTCATGAAGCGTTTTTGCTTTAAGATGAAAATTTTTGAAGATTATTTGCAACGCTTACGTCCCGATTTAAAGCAGATTGATCAGTTATTACGCGAGATTGCGAGAGCAAAAGCGGTTGCGGAACGTAGAAAAATGGATATTGCGCCCCAATTGGATCGTATCCGTCGTGCTCTATTAAAATTAGAAGAAAAATATAATGTTGATCCGGAGCGTTTGTTAGAAATCGTGAAAAATTTTCGCGAGCATATGAAGGAAGCTCATAAGGCAAAACAAGAAATGGTTGAGGCAAATTTACGTCTTGTGATCAGTATTGCGAAAAAGTATACAAACCGTGGATTGACATTTTTAGACCTTATTCAGGAAGGAAATATGGGATTAATGAAGGCGGTTGAGAAGTTTGAGCATCGTCGTGGGTATAAATTTTCGACCTATGCGACATGGTGGATTCGCCAAGCTATTACGCGTTCGATTGCAGATCAAGCGCGTACCATTCGTATTCCCGTACATATGATTGAAGTCTTAAACCGAGTGATGCAGATACAGCGACAATTACAGCAAGAGCTAGGGCATGAGGCAACCGCAGAAGAGGTTGCGAAAGAAATGGATTTACCTTTAGATCGCGTAAAAACGATTATGAAAATGGCGCAGCAGCCGATTTCGTTACAGAGTCCGGTGGGCGATAATGATGATTCTAGTTTTGGCGATTTTATCGAAGATAAATCGGCAGAAAATCCCTATGATATGACGGCATATAGTTTGTTGCGTGAGAAAATCGATGATGTTTTAGTGAGTTTAAGTGATCGCGAAAAAGAAGTATTGATGTTACGCTTTGGGTTAAAGGATGGTTATAGTCGGACTTTGGAAGAAGTGGGGCAAATGTTTCAGGTGACACGGGAACGTATCCGCCAAATCGAAGCCAAAGCATTGAGAAAGATGCGCCACCCAACACGTATTAGGCAATTACATGGATTTTTTGAAGGAGAATTTACAACGGAAGGCCCAGGGTTCGAAGACTTTGTCCAACAAACTTAATTCTTATCAAACCACGAAATAGACTCTTATTTATATATAGTCGCTAAATGGAAGGGGCGTGATATTTTTTGAAAATTTGTTTTGCGTTTATGGGATTTTTAATGAAGTTGTTTTTTAGCAATGAAAGTAAGTCTAAATTGGTTGAAGCGATTTGTCGATTTAAGCGATACTCCAGAAAATATTGCCGAAACTTTTGTTAAATTAGGGCTTGAAGTTGAATCGATTGAATATAAGGGGTTAGGCAAAAATGATGATGTCGTCGTTGGAAAAATCTTGAGCTTCGAAAAGCATGCCAATGCCGAACGGCTCAATGTTTGTCGGGTAGATGTCGGAGAAGGCGATCTACGTCAAATCGTTTGTGGCGCAACTAATTTTAAGCAAAATGATTATGTTCCTGTCGCGTTACCGGGAGCGCTTTTACCAGGTAATGTGAAAATAAAAAAATCGAAACTTCGCGGCATAGAATCCGAAGGAATGATGTGTAGCGGCAGCGAATTAGGTTTAAATGCGGACCATGAGGGATTACTTATTTTAGGACAAAATTATGCGTTGGGTACTAAGGTTCATGATATTTTTGAGAGCGATGTTATTTTCGAAATAGAAATTACAGCGAATCGAGGGGATGTATTGTCCCATTACGGGATCGCCCGCGAATTAGCTGCTTGGTATAATGTCCCTTTGAAATCTATCGAAATTCCTAGTTTAGAACAAAATCTTTCAACCAATGAAACCAACTTTTTAAGCGTTGAAGCCCATACTTCCGATTGCGAATTTTATTCGGTGATTGTTTTAAAAAATATAAAAATTTCTCAGAGTGTTGATTGGGTCCGCCGTGATTTAGAAGCAGTGGGGGTAGCGATCGTTAATAATATTGTCGATATGACGAATTGGGTAATGATGGCCTATGGGCAACCATTGCATGCCTTCGATCGTTCTAAAATAGGGCAGAAAATTATCGTTCGGAAGGCATTAGCAAAAGAAAAAATTGCGACACTCGCTGGAAAAGTCTATGAACTTAATCCAAATATATTAT
>JAITNS010000004.1 GCA_031290315.1 Puniceicoccales bacterium | reverse complement strand
GCTTAAGTAAAAATTCTGCTGTTTGAAACCCTTTTGGTAACTTTTGCCGTGTCGTTTCTTCTATCACCCGTGGTCCAGCGAATCCGATCAATGCTCCTGGCTCCGCAATTATAATATCCCCTAGGGAGGCAAAACTCGCCATCACTCCAGCCATCGTCGGATTTGTAAGAACAGAAATAAACGGAAGTCTCGCATTTGATAACCTCCCTAATGCAAGGGACGTCTTCGCCATCTGCATCAAACTCACTATCCCTTCAAACATACGCGCACCACCGGACGCCGAAATAATAATAATCGGTAGCTTCTTTTTTATCGCATGCTCTACCATCCGCACTATCTTCTCCCCAACTACCGACCCCATACTTCCTCCCATAAAATTAAAATCCATAACCGCAATCCCTACCCGAATCCCATGTATTGCTAGCGTCCCAGAAATAATCGCCTCATTTAGCCCACTCTTACTTCTGGAATTCAGTAATTTTTCTTCATAGGAAATCGGTTTGTCAAACCCAAGAAATGATTTTGATCCTAATTGTGCGTCAAATTCCACGAAAGATTCCGGATCTCCAAGCAGCCGTATCCTCTCTATTCCAGATAACGGAAAATGATAGTTGCTTTTCGCTACTACCATCCAATTGTTTATTAACTCTTTCGAGTATATCATCTCCCCCGATATCGGACATTTTATCCAAATGTCTTTTGGTATGTCTTTTCGCTTTGGAATATCAGGCGATTTCGGTTTCGAAAAAAATGGCATTTATAATTATCATAAATCGACCTCTCCTAAGTCAAGCCCAACGACTCATTTCCTTCTTATATCATCATACTTATATATATACTAAATCATTAAATAAAATTTAATCGCAAATTTATATACCATAAAAATAAAATCTTACTTTGTTTGCATATTTTTTAAATAAAAAGTTGTAAATTTACTATTCCTTGCTATATTACAGAACGGATGGATGTTATGGATGATTCTCAAAAGGAATTTTTAGAAATTCTTGTTTACCTATTTTTACGTTATAATAAATTCGATGAGGCCTTCGCTTTGTCGCTGATACTCGCGGAATATTTTCCTGGCGATTCACTCGTCAACCTTTCACTCGCTTTCGCAGCCCTGAAATCAAATACTCCCGATACCGCCTTGCATGCCCTCGAATCGGCCGAAGCACTGCCTAAGTCAAAAGAATTGGATAAATTATTCTTTGTCCTGAAAAGTAAAATCCTGTGGGCCTTGGGTCGCGACACAGAAGCACGCTCCGCTTATACCCATTTTCTCGGTATCCAGGAAAAAGATCTGCGACTCGCTGTCGCTCACCAACACTCTAAACAAAGGTAATATCATGAGCTTTAAAACAAGAGTAAGTAGTACTTTGGCGTTAGTTTCGCAATATAATGATATCTTTCTCGCCCTCGTAGTCGTCAGCGTGATCATGCTCATGATCGTACCTATCCCAACGTTTATCTTTGATATACTTCTAGCTTTGAATCTCTCGATGAGTATTAGCTTGCTCATGCTCGCACTCTATATCCCACGAGTCCTATGCGTATCTACCTTCCCCAGTATCTTACTGTTCACCACCCTGTTCCGATTGGCCTTGAATATTACCAGTACGAGAATGATCCTGCTGACCGCCGATGCCGGTGAAATTATCTTCACATTCGGTGACTTCGTCGTACAAGGGAATTTCGTAGTCGGAGCCGTTATCTTCGGTATTCTACTTATCGTCCAATTCGTCGTCATTACAAAGGGCGCCGAACGTGTCTCGGAAGTATCAGCACGCTTTACTCTAGATGCAATGCCTGGTAAACAAATGAGTATCGATGCGGATTTACGCGCGGGTAGTATCGATAACGATCAGGCTAAACAAAAACGTACCGAATTGGAGCAGGAAAATCAACTCTATGGTGCTATGGATGGTGCCATGAAATTCGTCAAAGGAGATACGATCGCAGGATTAATCATGACGGCTATCAATATCATTGCAGGACTCGTCATCGGCGTGTTCCAAAAAGGTATGAGTGCCGATAAAGCAATTACAACTTATGCGATTTTGACAATCGGTGACGGCCTCGTCTCAACCTTACCTTCACTGCTCATTTCCATTACCGCTGGCGTTATTGTAACTCGTGTAAGCTCGAGCGATGCAAAGCCACTCGGAAATGATATCGGTGCCCAATTATTATCGCGACCTAAATCGCTCCTCATCTCCGGATTTATGATCATTGGATTTATGTTTATTCCAGGTTTTCCTAAGTTTCCATTTTTAGTATTAGGGATATTAGCGATTTTAGCAGGACGTTCGCTTATGGAAAGTGAGGGCAAGCCAACCTCGTCGGGCAATATCGCAAAGGTAGCTAAAAGTACGGGATTACCTTCCGATATCGCACCTAATACGCCGACATTTAAAGAGGAAAAAGGAGAGTTTTCAGTTACGGTTCCTTTACTCCTAGATGTGGCGACTTCCATTGAAGAATCCGTAGACCCTATGGCTTTAAATGATCAATTAATTCAAGTCCGTAAAGCACTCTACTTTGATCTCGGTGTACCGTTCCCTGGCATTCACTTGCGTTTCAATGAAAATTTAACCGATGGAATGTACCAAATCCTTTTACAGGAGGTCCCCGTTTCCCAAGGACGTATTTTGAAGGGCCATGTACTCGTTCGCGAAACAAAGGAAAGCTTAGGTATTTTAAATATCGCTTACCAGGAAGAAAAAGCATTTTTACCAAATATTCCGGCCCTATGGGTAGCAAAAGATCTAATTCCACAGATGGATAAGGCAAGTATTAATTATATGACATCGCCGCAAATTTTGACCTACCATTTATCGTTTATTTTGAAAAAATATGCCTCAGAATTTATCGGACTACAGGAAACGCGCTTCATCTTGGAAAACTTCGAAAAGAATTTTCCCGAATTAGTAAAAGAAGTCCAACGCGTATTACCGGTGCAGAAAATCGGCGAAGTCTTACAACGCCTCGTCCAAGAAGATGTATCGATCCGTAATTTACGCCTCATTATGCAATGCCTTATCGATTGGGGACAAAAGGAAAAAGAACCCATTTTATTAGCCGATTATGTGCGAACAAGTCTGAAGCGCTACATTAGCTATAAATATAGTGGAGGACAAAATATTCTGGCCGTCTACTTATTCGATCCGGGAGTGGAGGATGTCGTACGTAAATCAATTCGCCAGACATCGGCTGGAAGTTATTTAGCATTGGAGCCTAATACGGCAAAGAGGATTGTAGGTGCCGTGAAAGAGGAAGTAGGGGATTTTACCCAGGAAACAAATCGCCCGGTACTCTTAACTTCAATGGATATTCGACGCTATATGCGTAAATTAATTGAGTTGGAATTATATGAATTACCGGTGCTATCACATCAGGAATTAACGGAAGAAATTACTATACAACCCTTAGGAAGAATTGCAATCTCATGAAAAAAAAGCTAACTTTACACGAAAAATTCGCTCGAATGCAATTGGAAGAGTGGTTAAAAAAGACAACCATTCCCATGACTTTGGATGAACTCGAAAAAGCTATGGAGAAGGAAAAGGAAGTTCCTCCCACATTGGACGAACTCCAGCAAAGAGTAGCGAAAGTAATCGAAGATGCGGAGCAATTTTTTGCACGCTTTGGTCTGACATCGGATAAACATGAAGCATTATTTCAAATGCCAATTATTCAGCAATGCTTGGACGAGATTATGGCAGGAGTATCCCGAGAGCGCAAAGAGTTAGAATTGACAATCGGTCGCCCTCGAAATGGTTGGGATCTGTTACCTTTCGAAAAGTTAGCGGAAACGGAAAAAATTCTCCAAAAATTACCGGAAGAGATTAGGACGGAGAAAATAAAAGAAATTAGTTTGGATGAAGTTTTCGATCGCAGCGCCCAAGCACAAATCGAAGCAATACAGAAACGACTGTCGGAGGCATTGAAAGATGTTAAGAAAGCAGTCGATGCACAAAAAAAGGCAATGACCTTACCCACTTTACCACTCCCACTCCTGTCCTCATCGCCTAAACATGAGCCCTTGGATAGGGTAACGTCGGCGATTGCCCTATCCGATTTGCAGGAAAAACGTCCCATAAATATCGATTTCGAACGCCGCTATGCCGAACAATTAAAAATTGTAATGCCTCAAAATACGAGCACTACAGCGGCTAGTAATTTATCTCTTCAGCAGGAAACCGCATCGATCGCAAATGAAAATTTCAGTAATTTAATCGCCCCTGAAGAAAACATCAATGGGAAATCTTCTAGGGACAAAGAAATAAGAGAAGTAGCAGCTATTAGGGCGGATATCGAGAAAATGACAGCAAAAAAACAAGATGCTCTCGATTTTTCTCCATCCGTTGCTATCTTCGAAGATGAGCCTTTACAAAAAATTGAGCAGGAAGTAGTAAGGTCGGTAAAAAAATCTTCGAGGATAGGGACAAATCAAAGCATCGTAATTTCTGCGTTAAAGTCGAGGATGCAGCATGGAAATAATGAGCAACCGGCGATTATAGAGGAGAATATCGATGGGAATGAACAGCAGGAAAAGTCGTTGATGAATTTATTTACAGGTGTGACATTACCCGGATTACCTTTTTCCGGAGAACAGTCACAAAATAATAATACAACAACTAATGTCGACAACCAATCTAAAACACTCGCCGCACATCGGCGACAAACTTGGCCCCGTCGATTTCAATTGTAGATAACAAAAAATTTTTATAAAAAAAATAATAGAAAGATAAAAAAATGGCAATAAGAGTAGATCCAAAAGATTATGCAGAAGGGACATTGGGTGCGTTAGCTCCAGATTTAACGAACCCAGCAGATCCCAGAAATAATCCGTTTAATGCGGATAAAACACTCGCTTTTTATGAAGTCGAAATGAATATCGCTGAAGACGGAACTAATGCTCCCTTAGCAAAACCTGACTATATCGCTGATCCAGGTAGCGTTCCGTCCGCATTTAGTATGGGTATTTCGGAGCCGCCAGAATTCGTAGCTCCAGAAGTAAAAAAGGGTGTCGTCAATGACCTATTCCCTAATATTACGGAGCCGGTCATCGGAGGTGCACCTAAGCCGAGAACAAGTGCAATTGATCGCGATTATTCGAAAACAATCGGTGCTTTACCTACTTTGGTATTGAATCCCATCGATGAGACGTTGACCGCAGAAGATGGACCAGGTTATAGCGAATTACAATTCAAAACAACTAAACCAGCAACTCCAAATCCCACACAATATACTTGGAATGATCCCGCTAATTACGGCCTCACTCAGAAAAATGTGGAATGGTTGACCTTCCTGCTGTACGATAAATTCTTCAGTAATACGGGTTACCAATTAGAGGGTACTCAATTACTCAACCCCGATAGTTCCTTATATGAACGCCTTACAAATGCGAAACTTCTGGGAAGTAATAGCGTTTGGAAGAATATGACTGAAGATTTTTTAAAAGAAATCGTTTTCGCTCCCGATTTACCAAGCGGGGACTCCCAATTGAATTGGGCAAATATTGTTAATTATGTCAATGGCTATATGGCCAGAGATTATTTGAATACTCAAAATGCAATTCGTATCAGTGATGAAGGTAGAATTGCTTTAAATAGTAATGTATCCACCGATGATGTAGGTTGGGCAGATCCAACGACACCTTTGGATTATTTGAAGACACTTATAGAACAAAAAACCTCAGTATTATTATATAAAGATAAGATAAGTGCTTTGGATTCTTATTATGTGCGAAAAGTATTAAGTGCGTTTTTTACGAAAAAATTTAATCAAGATTCTTCCGATAGTGAAACAATGGCAGAAGTACTATGTCGAGATCTATTACAAATAGGGATTGCTACTGCCCTAAAAGCACTCGAAAGTGAACAAGCACAATCCGATGACGTAATTAAAACTGCAATCGCTCAAGAAATTAATAATTACTTTAATGGTACTTTTAACCCTGGTACGGTTGCTGAAAGCATAGGAAGTGCTCTAAAATATAAAAACGAAGGTGCTGCTAAATCTGTTGCGGATGTCGCAGCGGCTATATTTGATGAGTTTGATCGCCAAGGTCTTTTTAAAGATGCCGATAGAGATACAATCCTTAATAGTATACATGAAGAACTACCAGTTCTATGTCGTTCAGTAATAGGCGATCTTGTCGTAAATGAGGCGCGTAGATATAAGTTACAATGTCAAATTTCTCAGATTGATCAATATACTCAAGTAGCTTCATCCGGATTGGAGATTGATGACAACTTGGAGATTGCTGACATATTGCTTTCAGCCGACTCAGATCCAATCACAGGATCCGATATAGAAATACTACAAAATGCATTAAAATATATTAAGGGTCAATTAATTTTACTAAAAAATGAAAATCATCTCCCTGCAAAGTTGACAGTCGATGATATCATCGATGGTAAACCTATACCTGAAGAAAATTCAATATTTACAAGTATTACAGATTATTTAAATGGCGACACATTTAATCTTAGACAATATGTCGATAATCGTCTGCGAGCATCGCTTACCCAAGCGGTCCACCAGACGCTTGTAAACGAAATGCAAGATTCCAAAATTCGGAACACAATTAAAAGAATTTTCCCAAAACAAAATGAGACAAATGAGATAGTACAGGATCAACTGGTACAAGGACAGCGTGAAAAATTACGCTACGCATTATTGGGAAATTTCCTTCCTGACCTCGAAACATATATCGTTAATAGTTTACTAGATAAAACAGCAAGGCTAAGTACCGAAGATGATTCCGTTGCAGCGCAGGATCTTATTGATGCCTTAATTTCAGGTTCTCTTACAAACTTATCTATTAAAAATTGGATCAATGCGGGGGTGAATTTTTTTCTCAACGGCGGAGCCGATGAAGCAACTCAAACAGCATTGGCAGAAAAATATGCCTTTATCAGGGATAAAACATTGTGCTTAAATGCTCTTCGAGTTATCCAAGAGATACTTAAATTAGATGAAAATTATCGTGAAGATGAATCACCTCTAATACTCACCGTCGAAGGGCAGATTTCAGAAGAAACCATAGTATTGGCATACAAGGATAAGATCGAAGCACAATTGCAAAATATAAAAGCCATTCTTTTGGGCGAAGAAACCCTAGTAGGCAACAGCATTAAAGTATTAGCAGAAGATGCAAATGCGAAAAAATTTTTGGAATATGTTTATGCAAAAGTTTTAAAAGATCATTACGAGCCGATTATTTATAATGATTTTGTTAAGTATACAAAACAATTAGCAGGTTGGTTCGGTGGAAATTCTAACAGCCAATCGGCAAGTAGCATTAATGACTTATTAATTGCTAAAATCGAAGAATTGCGTATGAGTTACGGCACCTATTACGATGCAATACAAAGTTTTCCCTCATATGGAGAGTACTATGCATTCGATGATACATACACCCGACATCCTAAATTGGATAATCAATATGACTTATTTTCTTCATTTTTTAATGCCAATCGCTCCGCATTAAATATTTCCACGCTCCTAACAGACTATTTAACTATTTATAATCAATATGGAAAAAAATGCTATAGTAGTTATGGGAAATATGATATCAGTGATTATAGCGTTGAATTGACGAAATTGCTGGAAAAGTATGAGGAATTAGCAGGCAGCAGTGATATTTTTTCGGAAGCTACTTTACAAGGAATGCGCGACGAACTAATTGCTTTAAAACGAGAATTGGAAGCCATCGATTTGTATGTAGAATGCATTAAAGCTAACGAATTCAGGAAGGAACTACAAGACTACCTTTTAGAAGAAATCGTAGGCGGCTGGCGTTCGGATACTGTAAAACGTCAAGTGCTCGTAAATGCAGTCTATCGCATTGCCATTGACCATGGAATTATGCGGGTCAAAGAAGATGGTACCTATGGATCAGGGACGGTCGATACAAGTAATATTAGTCCTAATGGCGAAAAAGAATATGATGAAGATGCGGGGGGATATTTATATGTAAAAGAAATGGTGGCCTATGTGGCAAATAAGTATAATCCGGAACAGGATATTAATATACCCGTTGCAGAAATTTTAAAAGCAATTGATACCTATAAGACATCTGATTTATATAGTCAAGAAGAATTATTGTCGCAATTTAAACGCTTAATTACTGCTAATGAGCATATTCCCTATACCATGGGTACTTCATTATTTTCCGTGTTAACAAAATATATTAGTTCCAATAGCATCGATTTTTCACTCTTAACCTTATTGTCACAAGTTTATCCGACGATAAAAAGCGACCAGTATGTGCCAAGTGGAATAAATGATTTGGCAGTAGAAGTAATATCTGACGCAACAACGGATATTAAAAGTAAGATGATTAATGTTAAAAATTTAGCAAACAATCTGAATGCCATGTTTTCAACATTTTTGACATCAGCTACTAAAAGTGCAATAAACCTAGACCGCTATGATACACTGAAAACTGCTTTGAGTGGTTTAGGAAATGCAG
>JAITNS010000065.1 GCA_031290315.1 Puniceicoccales bacterium | reverse complement strand
CATTATCTATACCTATTTTTATCAATTTGCATGCTTCCTGGAAAAACGCTATATTCATTGTATCTCCTCCTAAATTGCATAACGATTTATAGCAATCGTGCTCCATAACCTGCTGAGCGATTTTGTTTATGATATCTAGAAGGAGTAAATCTATTTTACTCTGCAAATCCGTTGCGGGTTTTATTTTATCCGAATAATCCTTCTCTATTTTTTGGATAATAGCTTGTGCTATCTCGGCTGCTTTTGGGGCAGTCTCATTCCATCTATCGTGTATGAAAAACTTAGGCAATTCTGCTCCATTAACTCCTTTTTTCATAGTCTCATTTGCAGTTTTTAAAAATCCTGTAAACTCTGCATCGTTGAGTGGCTTCTTGACACTCTGAATCCCTGCGAGCGCATCACTTAAATTCTTTAAGATGTTTGGGAAACAGGGGGGTGAATTCTTAAATTCAGGCACCAAACTGCAGTTCCGGATAGTGAAGTTGGTCGCTTCCTTTGGAGCGGCCCCTATGTAGTCAGACGGCAGGAGTGCTGCATTGATTATTTCATATATTTGTTCTCTACCACCAGCCACATCGTTACCAATCGCATCTCTCAGATAGAAGTCTGTTGGTAGTTTTTCGTTTGTCTTTTTTATTGTTTCTCCTAACAGATCTGTACAGGATTTTATCAAGTTATGCTTCTTCTCCTTCTTTATATCACTATTCTTAAGTTCTTCAATTGCTACCCATTGAACATCTCGTAAGGCACGTAACTTTGAATACTCAATGAGTGGTTCTAGCATTTTGTTGTAGTAATTATTATTGCTTTTCAAGGTATTCAAAGCCGTAGTTTTAGCATTATCAATTAAAGTGTTGGTTCTGTCGAATTCGTCGGATCCTTGTATTACATTGTCGTATATAGCTGCAAATGCGGCACTAAAAGCATCAGTGTTGGTTGGTGTTTTTGCTGCATTGATTAATTCATTTCTTTTTTGTGTATTATTAATGTTGTCTCTTATTTTTTTGCGAAAGTCACCTATATTGTTCCCTACATGTCCAAGTACACGGAGCATATTCCTCGCACCTGCCGCCTGTTCTTTAAAAGTTTTTATCTTATTTGGATCATAGCTTAACTCCAACTGACTTCGTATACCATTTATTGCGTTTTCCTCAACTGCCTTTCTAACCGCATTTATAACTGTCTGGTCTTTTGAGAGGTTGCTATTGTTAATTTCCTTTTCCTTTTCTTGAATGTGCGCTATGATTTTTTCCTGCAATCGTGAATCCAAATTATCAAAATCCTTTTCTTTAGCTGCTTTTATCAGTTGCGGATAAATGGTCTTTTCATTACCTGCTTGCCTTTTAGCTCTTTGAATTTCTCCAGCTTTCCTATTAATGGCCGCCAAACATGTTAGAACTTTACCTATTTGCGTTTTTATTTCTGTAACACGACTGTCAAGTTGTGTCTCCGTCAAAAGTATAGGATTAGTTGTGGCCGCATTATCGATTGATGTATTAGCGTCATTTTTCTTTCTATCTATTTCCGCCGCTGTAGTTATGTTTTTTTCACTCGGTATGTTGTTTTCAATATATACTGCAAACGTCTTCTCAACATCCATGAATTTTTTGTGATAATGAGCGTATTCTTTTATCTTATCTGTTATATCTGTGTTATCTTTTATGTTTACGTGAAGACCGTCTGGTATCTTTCTCCAAATATCATTAATTGCACTTTCCGCATTTCCTGCTTGCTCGGAGTTTCTGTTGCTGAGCCGAAAATTCGCAACTATTTCATCAATTAGCTCCTCCAATTCTTCCAAAGTTTTCAAGCTTGCCACGCTTCTTGACGGCGCTGGTTGTGCTGCTGCCTCAAGATTCCCAACAGTGGCGAAAAATGGTATTATGCATATCGCTATCCCTACCCATATTTTTTTGATCAAATTTCCATTCATATTTTCTCCCTTAGCATGCAATTATGAAAATTTTAATAATTCTTCAAGTTTTTTCCTGAAAAATATACAAAAATTTGCACAGAAAAATAATTTTTCCTATCGCCACCGTCTATTGTACTCCTCGCTCATATTAAAAAAGCGAGCAGCTATCAACTACTCGCTCGATCCTGTGATCTCAAAATTGTGTCTATATTTTACTAATTCTGAAATCTATTCTTTGGCAACTTCTAATCTTGCTGAACATTGCCATAATCTGGCTAATACCCGCCACCTTGGGGATAACCTTGCGGATAACCACCATCTTGGGGAGCCTCTTCATAATAACCTTGCTGATAAATGTTACCTTGGGGAACATCATCATAACCTTGGGGAACATTATCATCATCATTTGGCAGATAACCATAATCTGAGTAAGAGCACTGTCCTCCTTGACAAGCTCCTCCTTGCCCATCGCAAGCATTAAGCTCAGTCATTACCAAAATGCCTAAGCCCATGAATAAACTCATTATTTTATTTAATCTCTTTTTATCCATATCTAATCCTTTTTTAGAATACTGTTTTGTCAACCTATGGAAAAATGAGAATTTGCAAGCATTTTCATCTAAAATAATAACCATTCTTTTTATCGATGATTTTGTAATTCTGCATTAATACGCTCATAGGCATCTATAATCCTTTGGAACTTCACTGTTGCTTCTTCTTTTGTTTGACATTCGTAACCAGGAGTGCCTTTATTTCTATTGAATCGATCCGGATGATATTTAAGCAGCTCCCGCTTACGCGCTCTACCGAGATCTGCCATTTTTACAACACCTTTCTTCAATCCAAGTATTGCGTAATCTTTCAATTTTTCACTTTCCGATGCAACACTTATGGTCTTACCGTATCTAAATCTATCGGATAGTTTAATACAATCTGCCGCTTGGAAAAAGATATGTCTTTCCGCTAAAGGCTTTAATAATCCAGGTTTTACTTCCAGTTTTTGTCTCAAAGCCATTTCCAGTTCCTTTTGGATTATATCCTTTACTGGCAATCCAAGTATTTTGAAAGCTTCAATCAAGAAAATATCAGTCAATTTTTTTCTTACAGCATTAAACTCAGGATAAACCGTAGCTTTTGTTATTTCTGGAAGACTCTTATACAATACATCCAGCATTGCAATTCCGTCTCCGACCTGTTGAAATCCTATTCTATGGGTTTCTGCTATTTTTCTCATGCTATCCATAAATTGACGGATAATAGCACTCGAAGTTTGAGCCACCTCTTGTAGTAGTAGTCTTTTATCGAAATCGGCATTTGAAGCTTTTACCGCTTCTTTTGGTAGTAGTCTTTTATATAAATTGGCATTTGAAGCTTTTTCCGCCGTCGTCTTTTGTAGTAGTAATCCTTGGCGAGCAACAAATCCTTGTTGAGCAACAATATTTGAAACTTTTTCCGCTTTTTTTGGTGGTGACTTTTGTTGAGCGGCAAATCCTTGGCGAGCGGCAATATTTGAAATTTTTTCCGCTTCTTTTGGCCGTAGTCTTTTATAGAAATCGGCATTTGAAGCTTCTGTCACTTTTTGTTGTGGTGGCTTTTGTTGGGCGGCATTATTTGAAGCTTCTGTTACTTTTTGTTGTGGTGGCTTTTGTTGGGCGGCATTATTTGAAGCTTCTGTTACTTTTTGTTGTAGTAACTTTTGTTTGGCAACAATATTTGAAATTTTTTCCGCTTCTTGTTGTAGTAACTTTTGATTGATATTGCTTATAATCCATTGAGCAGATGGACCTTGCTGAGTTATTATCTCAGCATTTATTAAGAGCGGATTGATAAATAGTATTCCACCTACGATTGTCTTTAATATTCTATGATCCATATGTTAACTTCTTTATTATATTTTTTTATAAAATTGCATAAAAACCATTCCCATGCATGGATATCAATTTATATAAATATTAAAAACATGCAAGTATTTTTTTTTGATTTTTTTATATGGATTTATTTTGTCGCTCACAAAATTATTATATTTTAAATAAATATTATTAAAAAAGGACGAACAAAATAATTTTGTTCGTCCTTTAGCATCAACTGTTAGAATATTTTTAATAACAATAATGGAATGACTTTTTAACCACTCCGTGAATGGTTATTGTTTTATGAAAATATTAAAAACATACAAGCGTAAAAAAATATATAAAATAAAAATAATTTCATGCAGCATCAAATGCCCTAATATTGAAAATTATATTCTTGTGATTTCTTCCCTTATCCCTACACTGCTTGAAAACTATTATGGCTAATTCTATTATTGAGCAAATCCGCGAAGAAATTTTATCAACTCGCCTCGAAATGAGTAAAAAAAATATCGGTACAATTGTTTCCATTGCCGATGGCGTCACGGTCCTCAACGGACTTTCCGATGTGATGTATAATGAAATGATCGATTTCGGAGGCGATACATTTGGTGTCGCCTTAAATCTCGAAGAAGATTTCGTCGGCGCTGCGATCTTCGGTGATTGCTCCCACCTAAAAGCCGGTAATCAGGCAACAACAACCAATAAATTACTCTCCGTCCCCGTCGGAAAAAATCTTCTCGGCCGGGTATTAAATGCCCTTGGACACCCTATAGACGGTAGGGGACCCATTTCTAACGAAGAATTCTACCCCGTGGAAAAAATCGCTCCCGGTATTATGCCCCGAAAGTCCGTTAATCAGCCTCTCCAAACCGGTATTCTCGCCATCGATGCCATGATCCCTATCGGACGTGGCCAACGGGAACTTATCATTGGCGACCGTTCTACTGGAAAGTCAACCATCGCCATCGATACTATTATTAATCAAGCCAAAATTAATCGTGCAGGCATAGCTTCGGATGATCAAAATTTCCGCCCCGTGTACTCCATTTACGTCGCCATCGGCCAGAAAAACTCTACTATCGCACGTACCATCAAAACACTTGCCGATTATAATGCTTTGGAATTTACAATCATTATTAACTCTTCCGCCTCCGATAATCCCGCTAACCAATATATTGCACCCTACGCCGGATGCGCGATGGGCGAGTGGTTTATGCATAATGGTATGGATGCACTCATCGTGTACGACGATCTTTCAAAGCATGCTGTCGCCTATCGTCAAATGTGTTTAATTTTAAAGCGTCCTTCCGGGCGCGAGGCCTATCCAGGGGATGTCTTCTACTTACATTCTAAGCTACTCGAACGCGCCGCACGACTCAATGCAGCCAACGGAAACGGCTCTTTGACGGCTCTACCTATTATCGAAACTCAGGCTGGCGATGTATCGGCCTATATCCCAACAAATGTAATTTCGATCACCGATGGACAAATTTTCCTCGATGCAGACCTCTTTAATAAGGGCGTACGGCCGGCTATTTCAATTGGAATTTCGGTGTCGCGAGTCGGCTCTGCAGCCCAACTTAAAGCATTTAAGCAAGTTGCGGGGAAATTAAAGTTAGAGCTTGGTCAGTATTATGAGTTGAGTGCATTTGCACAATTTGGATCGGATCTCGATGCTAAGACACAACAACAACTGGATCGCGGGATGCGTATTGTCGAATTATTTAAACAACCCGCAAATGCTCCGCGTAGCGTTTCGGACCAAATTATTCTATTATGGGCAATTAAAAGTGGCATTTTCGATACCGTCGAGCTTCTTAGGATCAATACGGTAGCCGAATCGCTGCTAGCTTATTTTTCGACAAGCGGTATGCATGTGATAGAACAAATCCTTAGGGAAGGTCAACTTACGGAAGAAATTGAAAAAAATCTCCTCGAAGTCGCCACCGATTGGCAGAATATACAACCCTAATTACTTACTCTATTTTTCTAAAAAATAAAATAATATTTTTTTGTTATGGGGGAAGGTTTTAAACAACTTAACAAATAAGGTCATTTTTTATAAATACGTTGTTTGTTTTTATTTTTATATTTTTGAAATTTATTTTAATAAATGATGGATTATAAGGATAAAGCTTGACAAAATTTTCTCTTATACGAATAGTATTTTCGTGAAATATTTTCTCCTCATTATTTCTATTTTCTCTTATTCTTTCTCAGTGGGCTATCCTAGGCGTACTTATTTAAAAATTAACTCCACAAGAAGCCCTACTATTTTCACCCAAGAAATTCCTTCATCCAAGATTCGTCCTCCGGCGTACAGCGGAAAATTGTTGCGATTTCAATCTACTTTTTGGCGATCGCTATTTTTGAGCCCAAATTACGAATATTATATTACAGATACGAAAGGGCATACGGTAGCATTTATAGATACTACGAATCTCGCAACTGGAACATCGCTGGTCAATCTTTTAGGTAAGACAGTGACTGTGAATGGTTCTTCTTTTCCCCACAAATACCGAGGGGTCATGGTTGTACAAGCAAAATATATTGTTGCAACGGCAAATCCATAGCATAAAAACACGCATGAATTGTGCATTTTCCCATGTCATTATCGAGTCGATGGCATATGTTTTGCCGCCCATTATAATTTCGTCGGATGAAATAGAACGGCAATTGAACTCGCTCTACGAACGTTTACATTTACCATTTGGGCGCTTGGAGTTGATGACAGGTATTAGGGAGCGGCGGGTCTGGAAAGACAATATACTTCCGTCGCAAGTAAGTACGGAAGCCGCAAAAAATGTTTTAGAGAAAACATCTCTGAATAAAAGTGATATTAATTTTCTCGTTCACGCATCGGTTTGTCGCGATCGATTGGAACCCGCTACGGCAGCCTATGTTCACCGCAATTTACAGCTGGCAGAACATACCTTATTTTTCGATTTGTCAAATGCATGCCTCGGATTTTTAAATACGATGATGGCAATGGCGTCGATGATCGAAGTAGGGCATATTCGTTCGGCATTAATTGTTTCAGGCGAAAATGGTAAGCCGCTCCTCGACCATACGCTCGCTTTTCTCAAAAATAATACTACAATCACACGCAAAGAAATAAAATCTTATTTTGCGAATTTAACAATTGGTTCTGGAGCAGTTGCGGCGATAATTTGCCACGAATCGCTTGCGAAAAATAATAAAAATATATTACAATTGAGGTCCGTTTCAGCGCTTACGGATTCGAGTGGTTGTGCATTATGCCAAGGTGATACGACGGTCGATCATGCGCTTGCGATGCAGACTGATTCGGAAACACTTCTCAAACTTGGTATCCAACTCGCCCATAATAATTGGCAGAAATTTTTATCCCATACCCAACTAAAAAATACAAATATCGCACATACGATTTGCCATCAAGTCGGCCAACGTCACCGATCATTACTCTATCAGACACTCGGACTCGACTTGGAAAAAGATTTTTCGACATTTCCGTTTTTAGGGAATACGGGTTCCGTTGCACTTCCCATCACACTTGCCATTGCCCTTGAAAATAATATTGTTTTACCGCAAGAAAAAATTGCACTTTTAGGAATTGGCAGTGGTATTAGTTCACTGATGATGCTGATGGAATGCGTTTAAAAAGGATAAAACAGAAAATTATTGTTATATACAGTTGATTTTCTTGGCTGAAAGACACAACAGGAAAAGGAAATGAGGATTTATCTTTTAGGAATTGGAGGGACGGCTATGGGGAATCTTGCGATTTTACTACAAATGCGGGGTCATATGGTATATGGTAGTGATATGAAAATCTATCCACCTATGTCAGATCTCCTTGCAGCTAACGTGATCGAAATTTATGAAGGCTATTCCGCCCAACGGCTCGAGAAACTTGCCCCCGATTTTGTCGTCATTGGTAACGCTATCTCCCGTGGTAATGAAGAAGTCGAGTGGCTACTGAATACAAAAAAAATTCCCTACGGTTCGCTACCAGAACTTATTCATCAAAAAATTATCGGACATCGCGATGCGATCGTCGTTACCGGTACGCACGGCAAAACGACGACGACGACGCTCATTAGTTATTTACTGTCCCAAAATTGTATTAATCCCGGTTATTTTATAGGAGGCGCTCCGCTTAATTTTTCATCGGGAGCGTATTACGGCGATTTAAGTGCTCCTTTTGTCATTGAGGGAGACGAATATGATTCGGCATTTTTCGATAAGCGTAGCAAATTTATTCACTATTCCCCTAAAATTCTTCTCATCAATAACATTGAGCTTGACCATCTCGATATTTTCCGTGATTTGCAAGACATTCAACGGACATTTATGCATGTCATTAAGCTTGTGCCAGCGAATGGCTGTATTATTGCGAATGGTGATTCCGAGACAATTCGCCAACTCCTTCCCGTCCCTTGGACAAAGACAATCTTTGTCGGCAAAAATTTCGATAACGACTTCCTCATCAAAGATGAGCAATTAACTGCCCATGGTACTACATTTTCCCTTACCCACGGAGTAAATGAGATTTCAATAAGGAGTCCACTTTTTGGCAGTCATAATGTACGGAATGTGGCGATGGCGATTGTTGCGATACAGCAGTATTTAGGGTATGAGATAAATTTCGATTTACAGAATTTCAAGGGGATTAAGAAGCGCCAGGAAG